>CAYJPB010000029.1:0-19532 GCA_964371955.1 uncultured Desulfovibrionaceae bacterium
ATCGGCAACATCTACTTTTTCGCAAATAGTGTTTTCAAGTTTAAGCTCTTCAAGTCTTTCAAGCCTTCTTGCAATTAATAAAAGAGGATAACCGTCTTTATTAAACTGTAAGGCTAAAGCACGCCCAAAACCTGAGCTTGCACCTGTGATTACAATTAATTTTTTAGTCATTATAGTATCTCCTTGACTATTTTTTTTGTCTTTATTATTGTAGTAAAAAATACTATAAAGGCATTTATTATACTATTTGTTTTATGTCAACACAGGTACATGAATTTCTCTATAGGAAAAAAGTGTAACTATTGGATTTAAATCATGGAAAAAACTACACTAACAGAAAAAATAATGGTCAATTCCGAAATTGAAATCACCCTGAAAATGATTGGTGGAAAATCAAAGCCTCTGATTTTGTATTTATTGAATGAAGATGGGCCTATGCGCTTTAAATCTCTTATGGCTGCAATAAATCAAATCTCGCAAAAAACGCTCACAAATCAGCTACGTGAACTTGAAGCAGACGGACTTATATTACGTGAAAGTTTCAATGAAATTCCTCCGCGAGTTGAGTATTCCACAACTGAAAAAGGAAAATCGCTTATGCCAATTTTAGAGCTTATGTGTGAGTGGGGCGAAAAAAATAAAGACGAGAGATTCGAGCTCATTAATCCTCAATGCGTGTAGGAAGCATAGCTCTCATACTTACAGAATTTATATGTTCACTCAATATGTGCATGGCATTATAAAAAGCTAAGAGTTTTCCTATGTTAAATACTATTATTTTCAATTATGGGTATATTTGTGTGTCCTTAGTAATGTCTTTCAATGTAAAATCTCCTAAAATATAGACTTCACCTTGTGGATTAATTGTATTATTTCAACTAAATACAAGATCATCATTCATGCTCAAATAGTCTTTAAAAGGGCGATTGCAATAATGTATTTGCTACTATATTGTTGTGCTGTAAATTAAACTTATGAGGTTTCCAAAGGGTTTCCTTTGGGCGCGCCCCATTATAGTATTATGGCGAATATAATCTTTGTCAACATCATCTTATAAAACAATACGATAAGCAATTTTGAGGAAGAGTATTTAAAGCTTGCCACATTCGAGCAGTTTATCGTTTCTAAATCAAATTCTCAACACATAAAAGTATAAAAAGGAGAGCGTTTGCCCTCCTTTTTTGCTTTATCTTACGTACCCTAAGGCACAACATTGTAGAGTATCTTCACTAAAGAATAATTATGATATGCTCGAGATACATTTTGAATGGTTAAATTATTTATAAAGTGAATAAGCCGTTATTATCCAAGGCATCTTGAAGATCTTTCAATTCTTCCGCAGTGAAGTTTACATTCTGTAGAGTTATATCTTGCGTTTCTGAACCGGTATTCGTAACCTCAATAGTTACATCTTTATTATTGCTATCACTGCCGGTTACACTGAATTTGTAACCAGCCTGTTTAAATGCTGTCAGGTCAAGCTTATCGCCTTCATCAAAGTCCAATATAACATCTTTGGCATTGTCGGAAAAATCGCTTTCACGCCAAACAAAAGTATCTTTTCCTATTTTTCCGTTTACTGAACCATTATCTGCAACTGAATCACCTGCCATAGTATCACTATGCTTACCGCCATAGATTATATCATCGCCGCCGTCGCCATAGATAACATCATTGGCTGTTCCACCATAGATTATATCATCACCGTCGCCGGCATAAATTACATCTACTCCGGCCTCACCTGAAATATGGTCGTTTCCGATGCCACCGTAAATTGCATCATCACCGCCGCCACCGCTTATAGTATCATCTCCGTCCTCGCCATAAATCCGATCGCCATCTAAGCCACCATGAATATAATCGTTACCTGCGCCGCCATAAATTGTATCAACACCGCCAGAGCCGAAAATAAAGTCATCTCCGCCTTTACCAAAAATATTTGATTTTTCGTCAAAACCAAAAATAATATCTGCGATATCACTTCCTATATAGCTATCTTGAATTGCTGTTACATCTAAGCCATCTATTTTATCTGCAAGCTCGTTTAATTTTGATGCACTACTCTCTTTAATGGTATCTATAATATCTTTATTTTCAAAAACTTCTGCCAATAGTTCAGAAATTTCTTTTGTTTTGTGTAAAATAGATTCGGAAATATCTATGCTTTGATCTATATCACTAGAAACATATTTAATTTCACCTGATAAATAATCTGAATTATTCTCTTTACCTGAAAAATCAACGTGGTGAAGCTCACTATTCTCTCCCAGCAATTCATTTAATTTTTTAGATAATTCAAGAGAAAGCTCATGAGAAAGTACATCATCTTTTACAGCAGATACTCTGAAAAAGTCATATGTATGTGGGTTAGAAATAGAACCGCCTAAAGTAGCATCATCGTCGATAGTTATTTTAACAGGAGGTTCAACCCAATTTCCTTTGCTATCTTTTACTTCAAATTCCCAAATCGTATCATGATATGTGCCACTATCATACAGTATATCACCGGGAACTATCCTAAAAGTTTCGCCTTCTATAGTGAATTCAATAATTCCTGTGACAGAATCATATGTACCATCCGGAAAATCGAAAGGTTGTATTGAAGCAACTTCGTCAGCCGTAAAGTCAGGATTTTTACCAATTTTTTCGTGCTCCCACCATGTTTTCGTAGTACTCGAGGTGCTGTAAACTGAATATGATATTTTATCATTTGTTCCGAGAATCTTATAAATATACTTTTCACCGCTTGGATCAACATATGAAGAATCTGGGTTATCTAGCCTAAGGTTGTGAAATTCTGTAAGCATCGCATACACTTTTTCACCATCAAGTGTTAAAGTAATAAGTGAAGGAACCCTATTGTAGGAACTAAAAACAGAGGACGTAGAGAGAGCCGGATAGCCTGAATTGTAACCACCATCAAGAACAATTGTAATACTTTTACCTAATGGAGTACCAGTGCTGTCAGCAGGTAGATCTCTATAATAGGCTTCTGCCAGAATAAGAGCGGAAGAAAGGTTGTCATCATCAAGTGTGAATATGTGATTATCTATATATTCAATTACATTATCAAATGCAAGCTGATCGGTACCTGTAAACAATACTCTTGATTGAGCATTATATTCAATAAGGCAAAAATTCACTGTTTTTCCATTGGCTTCCAATTCCTTTGCTTGCTCGAACAGATTTTCCAGCAATGCAATTTGCTCACTGTCAACTCTTCCACCGGTCGCTGCGCTGGGGCCATCAACATTCAAGAGCACGGTAATATTGACAATATCTTCTGCCATGTCTGAATCATAAAGTAGATTTACGTCCTCTTGAACTTCCAACGAAAGTTTTGCACTTGAAGTATCATTATCACTATCTGTGAGGGTATAGCTAAAATCAAAGTTTCCATCGGCAGAAATGGTACTGTTTGCTGTGAAAGTGTAGTCGCCTATATTAGCGCCTTCCGTATCTACAACAAGTTTATGCCCATCTTTCGTTAGCGTGATAGTTCCGTTTCCTACTGATTTCGTCCAACCCGTCAAATTAATATCAAGTGTAATACCGTCGGCATTTAGAGTGTCGTTAGCAAGCAAGTTTCCACTTGCAGATTCACCACCTCTCAGAGAATCGGCTACTGTATCGTCTACAGCTTTCGGTACGCTGTCTTTAACTTCTACACTGACAGAACCGTTAGTCTCATCACCATCTTTATCGGTGAAAGTAAAACCAAAGTCGAGATTATCAAGAATATCAGCACCTTGTGCACTGTGCTTTACTGCCTCAGAAAGCGTTACAGTGAATTGTGCTTGTCCGTTTACAGGCACGCTCATTTCAATACGCATAACTTCTGTATTGCCAACTGTACCCACTAAAAGATAAGGGTTATTTGTGTCTGGCGTCCAAGTTACAGCACCGTCTTTTGTTGCCATGCTTGTTGGTGTAGTCGTCCATTTAAAGCTGCCAAGGCCATCATCACCCATATCAATAGCAACACTACCTTTCACTACGCTTGTAGCAGAGTTTTGCAAGTCACTTTCGTCAAGTTGATTGTCATTAGTATATGATATGGTACCGACACTTGGTGAATCGTCAGTAATTTCAACTTTTGCTTTGCCTGTGAATATGTCATTATCATTATCAGTGAGAGTGTACTTAAATTCAAATGAAGCGGTATTATCAGAACCATGTTCAAGCGCTGTATTGAGATTTGCTGTGTATACACCAGTGCTTGGATTCATGCTAAGAACTATGGCATTAGCAATGCCTGTTACTTTACCTGTAAGAGTGAGCCCGTTATTTGACACGCTCCAACTTACATTTTCGTATGTTCCAATGTTATTCAAAAGTCTGAGTGCAGGCTGATTTATATCCCACGCAAAGCTTCCGCCATCTTCACCGAAATCAATAGTGCCTATATCGCCATTAGCGTTTGCAGTTCCGTCGTGTACTTGGGCAGTAACAAGAGTGTCAGGAGTGACACTTGGCGAATCGTCAGTAATTTCAACTTTTGCTTTGCCTGTGAATATGTCATTATCACTATCTGTGAGCGTGTAATTAAAATCAAAGGAAGCAATGTCACTGTTTATGTGTTCAAGCGCTGTATTAAGATTTGTTGTGTATACACCTGTGCTTGGATTCATGCTAAGAACTATGGCATTAGCAATGCCTGTTACTTTACCTGTAAGAGTGAGCCCGTTATTTGACACGCTCCAACTTACATTTTCGTATGTTCCAATGTTATTCAAAAGTCTGAGTGCAGGCTGATTTATATCCCACGCAAAGCTTCCGCCATCTTCACCGAAATCAATAGTGCCTATATCGCCATTAGCGTTTGAAGTTCCATCCTGCAATTGAGCAATAACAAGTGCGTTAGGAGTTACGCTTGGTCCGTCATCAGTAAATTGGAAGCGATTTTCTAAATCAAATGAAAGAGAATTTTGAACGCTGTCACCATCACTGTCAATAACTGTGAGTGTCGCTTTTAGTGCTACTAATCCGGCAGGAAATTCAATAACATCAGCGGAATAATTTGAAGAAGTTGCTTGCAGATGATCAAGCGGTTCAAAAAGCTCGAGTTCTATCTTGCCATTGCTATTTGTGCTTATACTGAAAATGGGGTTTGAAATGTCGTGAGTGGCGGTTATTCCGAAAATTTTTCCATTTACATAGACAAGTGTAATATCTTCGCCACCGCTTTTTAAACCGGAATTTGCTTTAAGGAGTTCAAGAGCGTAATCAAATTCAAGTTGTTCACTTTCATTGGCGCCTTTATTGGGTTGATCGTCAACATCTTCTATTGTGCCTTGATCGTCACCGCCAAAATCGTAATTCCATAATTTTTCAGCATTATCTTCAATAAATTGCCCAAGAGTGATAGAGGCTGTATCTTTTTGTGGTGCAGTGCCGGCATCGTCTAAAGTGGCTTCTTGGTTATTGTTCAAATCACTATTGTTGAAAACATTGTTGCCGTCATCATCGCGAGCATCTTTTAATTCTTGATAGGTATATCCGTCCGTAATATCCACAAACGAGTGAGAAATTTGCTCTATTTGTGGAGCATCGTCTTGAAATTCAACATTTCCACCAAAATCTAAAGTGATTTCTGAATCGATAATGACACCTTGCAGGGTTTCAATTCTGAGAGTAGAAGTTGCAACAATAAGCCCGTTAGGAAGGCTAAGGCTGTCATCGCTTGTTCCGCCATGCTCATGATCGATTGATTTGTAGAGAGTTGAAATGATTTCGCCCGCGGCTGACATTTCGATTGTAAAAACAAGTGCGTCTTCAATCCCGTCATTATCGTTATCAATACCTTGATTAAAGCTGTCAAGGTCATGCACACCATAAATAATGCCATTATGTTCAACTAAGATAATATCTTTGCCGGCGCTTGTCAGACCTGTATCAGAGTTCAGAATTTGCAAGTCAAAGTTATGCACAGTCGCGCTATAGCCCACGGATGGACTGAGCGAAACATTGTCAACAATTGCTTGCTTGAAGTCATACACTACTTGCTCATAACCATCGCTGTCGCCATCAACGCTTCCTGTTCGCATTTCATTCTTTTGCGTGAATCTATCACGAAACTGAACCACAAAACTGTCTTCCAAGTCATTAAGGCTAAAAAGAATATCCGGAATGATTATATCTGCTTCGTCTCTTGTGAAGAGATTGAACGAATAACTTGAAGAACCAAAAAAACCTTCACCATTATTATCATTAGGGTCTGTAAGTCCATCAGCCAGTTGAGGATTTTCAAAATCATAGTAGCGACCACCCCCCGTTACTATAGATGTTTCGGAGCCTGCAGCAGGCATAAGTTTGGGGTCTAGGCCCGCAAAGAAACTTTCACCCTCATAAAACTCATCCCCAAATTTAAAATTCGGCATATATTCAGAACTATATATAGTATAGAAACCTTCAAGGTTCACAGATATTATGCTATTTGGGGTTTCACCTTCAACTTGAATCAGCAAATCATCGCCAACACGATCAATAAAAAGATTCTCCAGAGAGAAGTCAAAATAAAGGTCGGTAGTATCCTCGTAAATTGTGATTGATACTTCATTGTCGATTGTTGGTAATGTAATATTTATAATAGCCATAATATACCTCGCTATTCTATGTATTTTAGATAGATGTAGACAAAGACGGATGTAAAAAAATACTCTCGCCCTTTATGAATAAATGTGCCTAATACTTTAAGGATCTTCATGTATTCAATTCTTATGACTATGTTTCAGAGCCACCTAGATTAGAAGCATTATAAAGAAAAACTAATAATTGTCAAGTTTTTATCAGGCAAGTACAAGGAAATTCACCAACGCTTAATTTGACAGTTTCAGTATTTATCTGCATTAAAAAATGATTTTGGAGCGATCGTTTTCGTGCAAAGTGGCATTTTTCGTGTCCCGTTTAAGTCCCAAAAGTATCAATGTAACAAAAGCTCTGCGGGTATTGCCAAAAATTACAAAATGCAAAGCCATCATTCGCAACATCCCTACCAGACACAAAAAAAACCGACATTTTTTATATATATCGGTTCATTTTTTAAGAGGATTCAGAGCTGGAGCTATTCTTTATTGAGACTGCTCTAGGCCAAGAAAGTAGCACGCGCTTCAATGGCATCAATAGAATGTTTAAATTGCATACCCAAACGAGTATTCTTTGAAAGCTCTTCTTCAACTTTCATTATTGCCTTGCTTATGGTGGAATGCTTTTTGCCAAAGCGTGAAGCAATTTCTTGCATAGTAAAGCCTAAATGCTTGCGGATAAGAAAATACGCTATATTTCTTGGAATAACAAAATTTTGCTTTCGCACTCGTGAAGTGAGCTGTTGTTCAGTCACATCGAAACAGGAGCATACAAGCCTTACAAGCTCTTCAAGGTTCATATCGGCATTATGCGGAGCAACCTGAGCGATTATGCTGTAGGCAAGTTCTGTTGTGAGGGGAACATTCAATATTTGCGCTCTAAGGATAAGATTATCCAGAGAGCTTTCAAGTAAACGCACATCACCGTGGAGTTGTTCAGCAAAAAGATCGGCAACTTTTTCAGGAAGCTTGAAATTTTTAAGCAATGCCTTTTGCATCAGCATATCTTTTTTTGTGTCAAAATCAGGGTATTCAAGACTGAAAACATAGCCTGAGCAGAAGCGCGAAACAAGATGCGCATCTATATCATGCAAATCTCTCGGCGCTAAGGAAGATGTGAAAACAACCTTGCCTCCTCTATCTTGCATAAGCTTCACAATAGTTAAAAGCTCTTCTTGTGTTTTAGTTTTTCCTTTAAGAAAATGTATATCTTCAAGCAAAAGTAAATCAAGAGCGGAAAACTTATTTCTGAACATTGCTGGTTCTTTAACACGGCATGCCTGAATAAATTGCGAAGAAAACTCTTCTGAGGTTATATATGCCATATTGACATTATTTGCTCGGCTTTCGGTATACATTGCCTTTCCCAAAGCTTGTGTGAGATGTGTTTTCCCTAAACCCGGATGAGAGGAAAGAAACAACATATCTGTTGTACTGCTTGGCAATAAAATATTCTTTGCCGCAGCATACGCAAGATGATTACAAGGGCCGACAACAAAAGTTTCAAAACTGTGCTTGAAATTCTGCACTCTTTGTTTGAAGTGAGACTCTGAACGCGAGGAATACTGTAAAGGTAGATACGCCTGCTCTTGTTGAATGACACTTGGGTCAGAGGTAGTTGCCAAAACAGAAGGCGCAGTCGGCAAGCTTTTGGCTAAATCTTCTGCAGTTTTGACAGTCGACAAACGTTCGTCAACTTCAAAGACTATCGTAAAATCAGTGCCAAGCGCAGATGCACACGCTTCTTCAATTTCATGAAGAAGACGACTTTGTATCCAATTAATAACGTATTGTGATTTTGCTTTCAGAGTGATACAAGGTTTATTTGCGTCAGCGTAATCGATATGCCCATCAAGATGAGAAATCCAAACCTTAAAATCACCGCTTGAAAGCTTTTCTTGCAATCGGATTGAAATATGCGACCATTGAGTATTCATGAGTTTTATTTAACGGAAAATTGCTTTTTGTACAAGAGGGCTCTTTGTGCTTATTATGGAGAGAGTACAATTTTTAATCCCCAATGTATAGATTGAATTACCCTACTGAATTTGTTGATTAAGCAGATTGTTCCGCTTTTAGTCTAAGGTTCAAAATACCTTGACTTATCAAGACAATCACGCGAATGGGATTTTTTTCAACATTTACAAAAATAAATTTTCCACATAGAAAATATTTTTTTCTTCAAATTACGCAAATTTACTCAAATTTACTCGTGTATGGCTATATTGTTATACTTTTTTATATTAGAATTATCATTATTTTTTATATGCCTTATACAAGCCCAAAAAAGTTCAATTTTTTATAGGAAGTATGAAAATATAAAAAAGTCCGCGTTACCGCGGACAATTTTTATAAGCATTAATATATTTGTTAACTATTTTAAAAAGTAGGGATTAGTCCATGCTTTTCTACCGTATTTATCAACACACTCTATGCGTACATATCTTTCAGATCCCTTGAGGGTGTAGCGTGCTGAATGTATTGTGTCTTCAATGTTTTGGCAATAAATTGTTTCGCCGTCTGCAATTTTTCCGCCGACGATGAAGTTAATTCTGTTCACATCACTGCACGTAACATACACTTCATTGCCCTCTATACCCCATTCAATAATATCCACGCCTGAAGTTGAATAATAATTTCCTTTTAACATATTTGCCATAATATCATCATGGCTGAGTGTCTCGGCACACACAACAATCGCTCCGCCAAAAGAATCGGGCATTTTTTCTGTATTATGATTATCATCCGTGGCGATACCCAAAACTCTTCTATTTTTTGCTAGCATCGCATCCCAATACACACTTGAATTTCCCAATGCACACTCGATATCGGAACCATAATTGTAGAATTCAAGCGCGAAGATATTTTTCAATGAAGCAAATTCTTCAAAATCAACCCGAGACCATAAAGGATGCGCGTATGCTATTGCAAAGCCCATAGCGTGTAATTCATCAATAACCTCTTGCGCTGCAGCTAAGCCGTCCCATTCATCAAGAGCGATTTTCGGCGCTTTGCTTTCAAGATGGCTATACACTTTTTTTGTTGCAGCCGCCTGCATTTCACTTGTGCCCAAATAGGCTAAAATATGGTGAACTTTAAATCTATGTCCTGCCATATCCCCGCTTGTAGCAGCAAGATTAGTTGAAACTTCAATTCCGGGGATGATGATAAAATCTTCATCATTCAATTCTGAGCGGAAATCAGAATACGTTTCATGATCTGTGATAGCTAAAAAACTATATCCATTTGATTTATAATGTTCTTTTGCTTCAGTTGGTGTAAGCATGCCGTCTGAATGTGTCGTGTGGCTGTGAAGATTTCCTTTAAATCTTTTACTGTTTTTTGAAATGCCAATGTAATTCATGTATATCCTCTTTAATAAAATTATAATTCTACACAATTGTGCTTTTTAATACTTACATACACTGTGTCGCCGTCATTATGAAGCGAACTTGAGCGGAAAAGTCTATCAGATTTAAGTTCCACCCCATTATAAAGGACAGTATAGCGGATTACGTTTCCTCTGTTTGAATGTTCGATAATTTTTCCTTCAAATTGGAAAGAAGCCTCGTCTTTTTCAAAAGTATTGGATAATTCCACAGATTCCGGCCGAATAGCAATTTCTTTCACGCTTTGGGAAAGGTCTGGGTTAATTTTTATAAATTCATCTCGAGGAACAATATTGTAGTTCCCGATAAAGCTTGCGGCAAATGAAGTTTTCGGTTTTAAATAAATCTGCATAGGCGAGCCGGACTGTTCAACTTTACCTGCATAGAAAAGATGAATCACATCAGACATAATCATAGCTTCGTCTTGGTCGTGAGTAACAAAAAGCGTTGTTATTTTCATTTCTTGCTGGATATTTCTTATCTGTTGTTGCAATGATTTTCTGAGTTTTGCATCAATAGCTGAAAGTGGTTCATCAAGCAAAAGAACTTTTGGCTCTGTCACGATTGAACGAGCAAGGGCAACACGCTGTTGTTGACCGCCGGAAAGTTCGTGCGGGTATTGTTTTTCTTTTCCTATAAGGTCTACCATTGTAAGCGCGGATACAACTTTTTCGTTGATGAGATTTTTATCCATCTTTTTCAATTGCAGTCCAAAGGCAACATTATTAAAGACATTCATATTAGGAAACAAGCTGTACTGTTGAAATACCATGCCTATATTTCTATCTTTCGCGGGTTTTTCTGTAATATTTTCCCCATTCAAAAAAATCTGTCCGGAAGTCACTTTTTCAAGCCCTGACAGGCAACGCAATAATGTGCTTTTTCCGCAACCCGATGGACCTAGAAGCGTGACAAGCTGCCCTTCCTCAACATCAATGGAGATATCGTTCAACACAGTATTCTCGTCAAATTTCTTCACAATATTTTTGAATTCAATAAAGCTCATATACATTCCTTTAAGGTTTATTTTTGCTTTTGGTTTGCTCTAAAGGCAATCATTGATATAAAAAATGTCACAACAAACAGCACAACAACAATACTGCTGACATATTGCCCGGAAAAGAAAATATGTCTGTATAAATATACTTGCGCTGTGGTGAAATAATTTCCTGCAATTGTGTTGACTATAACAAAATCGCCAAATATAATTGCCATAGAAAGCAATGAAGAAATCAAAAGTGCTTGCGAAATGCTGGGCACAATAATTGCGAAGAATGTATAAAAATTACTTGCTCCGAGAAGCTGGGCAGCATCAAGAATACTGCGTGTATCAATAGTGTTTAAACTATTCTTTATGCCCTGATATGTGTAGGGCAAAATTATTATACAATACGTAAAGATAAGAAGCAATACCCTATTCGATAATATTCCCGGTGCTCCGGCATACAATGAAATAATACTTACAGGAAGAATAACCCCTTGTATAGCATAAGGAATTGTGCACAATATACTTAAATATTTATCCAGTTTTGGATGATACACAACAACCACATACATCGTAAGCAAAAGCATACCTATTGTAACTATAATAGGTATAATTGAAATAATTAATGTGCGAAAAAGTGCTTCCCAGAAAAGCTGATCGCTGAAAAGTTCAATATAGTAACCAAGGGTGAAACCTGTTGGCAAAAGTTCCATCCATTCGGTACAAAGCGAATAAATAAAAGTAGCAAAAAGAGGAATAAAAAGATACAGTGAAATAATCCACATGACAGCAATATTAGATTTTTTATTCTTACTCATCGTGAAACCTTCTTAGTTCTTTCAATAAATACATCTTTTAGCACGATAGAAAGTACCATAAGCGCCATAAGTATAACTGATAATGCAGAACCAAATTCCGGTCTTTGCAAAATATCGCCCACAAATTGTTCTGAAATACGTATAGGCAACAGAGATAAATTATTGCTTATCAATGCATATGCAGTTGCATAGGCTGCAATTGCATTGGCAAATAAAATACTGAAAGTACCTAAAATGCTTGGCATTAGAACAGGTATACCAACCTTGAACCAAAAGTCACTTGAGGTTCCGCCCATCAAAGCAACAGCGTCTTGCCATTCTTTTTTTAATGCTCTAAATGAGGGAATCATGAGTAAGGTCGCCAAGGGTATCTGAAAATAAATATAGGTGAGAAGCAAGCCGCTCACACTGTAAAGATTGAAACTGGCCAAAGCATCTACACCGAAAATTTTACCGAAGTTTACCACTATTCCCACATTGCCGAATAAAATAATAAAGGCAAATGCCAGAGGTAAGCCTGAAAAATTTGAGGTCATGTTAAGCACATTCATAAAGAAGTTTTTATTTGTGCCCGTACTTGTATAATACGCTTTTGCACCAAAAAATGCGACTATAAGTCCAACCAATGAAGAAAAAACAGCTATTATCAAACTGTTGAGAATTGCTTGTTGATACAATCTTTTTGTGAAAATATCAATATAATGTTGAAAAGTGAATCCAATATCACCGGCGGGCATAAAAGAGCGAAATACCACCATTATCACGGGTAACAGCTCAAAAAGAATCACAACCAGAAAAAATGGCACTAAAGCTAAAAGATATTGCTTTTTAAGTTTCATCTTTATTCTATCTCTTTTTTTGAATTTGAGGGCATGATCTTTTTGAAATCATGCCCCCAACAGTATATAAACTTATTCGGCGTATGCCATAACTTCTTCTTGCCACAGCACGCCAAGCCCTGCGGCATTTGCTTCCCAAGCAGCCAAGTCAGCTACAGGAGCAGCATTTGCATATTGCTCTGCAGGAATTCTTGATGCTTGAACTTCGGGTGGAAGTTCAACGTTTCTGATTGGAGTTGCGTAACCGATTGCAAGGTTGATTTGTCCTTGATCGCTTAAAATAAATTCTCTTGCAAGTGCAGCAGCGTGTGGATTAGGTGCATACTTATTGATAATTGTTGCATATCCGCTTTGAACTGCAGCTTCAGATGGAATTGTGATATCAAATTGTGCTGATGGGTTATTGGCAACGATTTGATCGCGGTAGTTCATGCCATTGTAATCCCAAACAAACATAAGTGCAATTTCGCCTTTTTCAAGACGCGCAATGCTTGCTTCACCCATATCGATTCTGCCTTGTTCAGCGATTTCTCTGAAATAATCAAGACCGGGTTGGAGATTATTTTCGTCGCCACCGTAAGCAAGTGCAGCTGAAAGAACAGCATTTTGTGCTTGTGACCATGAAGCAACATCACCAACGCTAACCATATAATCGCCATTCAAAATATCTTCAAAAGAAGTAGGTGCAACAGGCACTAAAGCGCGGTTGGTGATAACAGCAATTGTGCCGTAATAAGCAATGATCCAGTCTCCGTCGTCGTCTTTCGCCCAATCGGGAATTTCATCCCAATAGCTTGTCATGTAAGGTTGAGTTACGCCTTTTTCTTCGGCAATAGGTCCAAATGCTTGACCTACATCACCGATATCTTTCGTTCCGTTTTCACCTTCTGCTTCAAAAAGAGCAATTTCTTCACCGGAAGACATATCAACATCTGAATGTTCAATGCCGTACATTTCGGTAATATCTTCCCAAGTTCCTACCCAGTTTGCCCAAGTATCCGGCATACCGACTGAATTAACCTCTCCTTCTTGTTGCGCCATCTCAATAATTTGATCGAGGGTGAGTGCGTTTAAATCAACTGCGGTTTCTTCTTCCGAAGAACTACAGCCAACAAGTGAAAAGCTCAAAATCACGGTTGCCGCAATGGCATTTTTCATCACTTTAAACATACATACTCCTAAAAAGATATTTATTATTTGCGATACTTGCCACCTCAGCAACTATCAGACAAATAAATATAAGAGGAATGTTACATTTATGTGACAGAAAAAATCTTCTGCTACATTATTATAACACCCTGAAAAACTCTATACCGTATTAGCCCATTATGTCAACATAAATTAAAATGTAAAAGATTGAAACTAGTATGAGAGCGGAATATAGTCTTCTTCACTTGAAGGAGTAACGTTAACTGTGGTGAGGTTTGCATTATCGTTCACGCCTATTTCCATGGTAGTACCACGAATTCCAATGGTTGCTTGCGGAGTGGTTACAGAAAATGCATTCGGATTATTTTCGACGATATTACCACTTACAATGCGCGCAACACCGTTTAAAAGCTCGGCGTAAAACGAGGGATCCTCTGCGTCAACACTATAATCTTCCACAACAAAACTTGAATCTGCACCTATAGTAATAATTGAATTATCACTAAACACAAGTTGAACACGGCCTGAATTGTCGGTAATGATACGATCGTTTTCTAAGAGCGAATCGCCCAATTCAAGTCTGACAAGCCCCCCTACGCGTTCGACATGAACATTTTGTGTAATTTCAACAACAGTGGCGATTTCATTGGCATATGCTTGTAGAGGCATAAGTATAAAGCTAAGAAGAATAGAAATAAATGTAGATTTTAAATATTGCATAAGCCCCCCATAAGTCAAAAAAATTTATATTTATGCAAAAACTTTTACCACAACAATACTCAAATGTAAACTTAATAATTTGTATCAACGGTACTAAAAAGCAAGTTTAAATTTATGCGTTAAATATCATTTGCATAATTTTTAAAATTTTTTTATTCTTCTTTTGAGGCACATATGAAATCTATTCTATTTGTTATTATTTTGACTTTTTTGTCCTGTGAGAGTTTTGCTTTTGCCGAAAATTGGAGTGAGCTTGAAGACGGTTTGGACTATCTTCTTCTTGAAGAAAACATGATTATTGATTCCTCTGAGGCAAATGCCCATGAAGTTTCGTTTAAGGTTCATATAATCCGTATCAATACAGAGCTTTATTCCATAAATGTTTACGGCAATTTTCAAGAAAATAATGAAAACAGTTATTCTCTCGCTCGCTGGCTCAGAGCAAAAAATCTTCTGCTTGCCATAAATGCTTCTATGTATTTGCCGGATTTATCAACAAGCACGGGCTATATGCGCGCCGGCAACTTTGAAAATAACGGAAGAATAGCAAATGCGATGAGCGGTTTTTTTCTTTCCGAACCAAGAAACCCAAATCTTCCATTAGCACAGATTATTGACAGAAACACCCCTAACTGGGAAACTCTTATAGAACAATACTCGCATGTTGTGCAAAATTTCAGAATACTTGGAAATTATAATACTCACACAGCTTCAAGCGAAATCATGTGGGCGCAATCAGAGACAAGACACCCGATTGCCGCAATAGCTGACGACTCCAATAATATGATATATTTTATTTTTTCTGAAAAATCTTCCAGTGTTTATGAGCTTGGACATTATTTATTGTCACTTAGAGAAAAAAATATCAATTTTCGCACAGTACTGTATACAGAAGGTGGCAGTGAGTCCGGACTGGGAATATCCACCCAATCAAAGCGCATTGTTTTGTCCGGCATGACAGGAAGCTCTTTTTTACAGCTTCCCTTGATTGTTCCCAATATAATTGGAGTAATAGAACGATAGCTAAAATTGACTTGTAAAACAATTTATACTTGACATTTTATATTCTATACTATAAGTGTTTCTCTGTGTCTCAAGGCTATGTGAAATTTGTAATTTATTAAAAAGAGGACTTACCTATGAGTGAATCTGAAAATCGGGTTATAGATCATGCAAAGAGTTCATGGTCGGATTTATGGAAAAAAGAAGATTATTGGGCAATATGGTTAGGTTTTTTAGTTATTATTTTTGCGTATTCCTACTTTGTTCAAGGCTTTAAAACTTCATACGATGATACTCTGCGTGACTATGGGGCAACTATGGCCGTTGAGTCTGCCGCACCATTCCCAACTCTTGCCTATTTGCAAGCAGAAGCAGGGGCAGATTCGTTAGAAGTAGCCGATGAAGCAGGGCCTTCAAGTGTTCTTGCTGTATTGAAAATGCCTACAGGTTGGGCATCAAACCCACTGCGTTCAGTATACCTCAGCCAAGCTGAAGCCGATACTATAAATGAAAGTATGCTTGCAGAAATTGCCGAATTGGAAAATGCGGCTATGTCTGCTTACACATCTGCATTTACGGCTGAAACGCTTGCACGAGATGCAAATTTCACAAATGAAATTCTCAATACTTCTGCGCAAACACAAATCGCACTTTGGCAAGAAGCAGACAGTGCCTACAATGATGCTATGGGTGACTTGGAAAAACCCTATAACCTTATACCAAACCTTATTTTATTAGGTGCAATTTTTGCTCTAATGTTCGCTATTGGCGGAAGATTCATGGGCTATAACGTACCTATGTTTTTAGCCGCATTTGGGTGCATATTCGCCCTTGCCATTGTTGCCGCAGTGCTTGGTAAACAAGAAGGAATGAGCGCATTTGGCCTCAATACCGAAGTGTGGGCAATTATTATTGGTATGCTTATAGCAAACACTGTCGGTACTCCAAAATTTATGGCGCACGGTGTGCAAGTGGAATATTATATCAAAACAGGGCTTGTATGCCTTGGTGCAGAAGTGTTATTTGGTAAACTTCTTGCTATCGGTATTCCCGGCATATTTGTTACTTGGGTTGTTACTCCTATTGTTCTTGTAACTACTTATATTTTTGGACAAAAAATTCTAAAAATCCCTTCAAAAACACTTAATATCACAATATCTGCCGATATGTCTGTGTGCGGAACTTCTGCCGCAATTGCCGCCGCTTCTGCGTGTGGTGCAAAGAAAGAAGAGCTCACCCTTTCAGTTGGCTTATCACTCACTTTTACCGCGATTATGATGATTGTAATTCCTTCTATTGCAAACGCTTTGGGCTTCCCCGAAGTTTTGGCGGGCGCATGGATTGGCGGAACAGTTGACTCAACAGGTGCTGTTGCTGCTGCAGGCGCGCTTATCGGGCCCACAGCTATGCAAGTTGCCGCAACCATCAAAATGATTCAAAACATTCTTATCGGTGTAACTTCCTTCTTTATTGCCGTGTATTGGGCAACAAAAGTTGAAGCAATTCCGGGTCAAAAAGTAAGTGTTATGGAAATTTGGCACAGATTCCCCAAATTTGTGCTTGGCTTCCTTCTTGCTTCCATTGTTTGTTCAGCATGGAGTGCAGGGCTTGAAAACGTGAACGGTATCGACCTTTCATCAGCACTCTTCACAGACGGCATGCTTAAATTCACAATGGGCGTGAAGAGCTGGTGTTTCGCCTTGGCATTCCTCACCATTGGACTTGCAACCGACTTCCGTGTATTGAGCCACTACTTCAAGGGTGGAAAGCCGGTTATCCTCTATGTATGCGGACAAACATTCAACCTTTGTCTCACATTGCTTATGGCATACATTATGTTCTATCTTGTATTCCCGGATATCACCGCCTCTCTCTAAGAGATTGATCAAATAATACAAAACAAAGGGGAGGAAACTCCCCTTTTCAGTAACGCACTTCGAATTTATATTTTTATTAAATAGAATGATCAAAATTCATACTCGTCTGCTACTACATTCTATTTTTCCATGCTAGAATAGGCATGCTTTCCAGTAACTAACCCATTAAAAGGAGTGAGCGTGAAAGGCTTGGCTAAATTTATTTTTTACAGCTCTTTACTCTATCTGTTTTTTGCCTATGTAGGACCTTTTATGATTTCTCTCTCTCCAACTTGGCAAGGACTTATTCGTGAGCTAGATGAGCATGATGTAGAAGGCGGCGCACTTTTTTATACAGAAGTTCCCTTTATTGAAGACGCGGAAGATCATGTGCGTGCGGCTGTTGAAGAGGGCATGAGAATACGCAGAGAAAACAGTCAAAATGAATAAAAATTAATTTTCCCCTAAAGCTATTTCTCTATGAGCCGATAGTACATGTAGAGAGAATTCAATTATCATTGAAGGGGGCTTGTATGAATGTAAACATGATTGCAAATTCAACGGGTATGCAAGGAGCAAATTCCTTTACTCTTGGACTTTTTGAAAGTGCAAAGGCGGTGCAATCCGAGTTCAACAGTCATCTCCAAGCAAATTTACAACAAATATCCGCTCGTGCCGATGCCATGCAAGCCGCAGGAAAAGGCGGCAACATAAATATTCAAGTATAAAACCACAAACAACAGAAAGAGCAGTTCAACCTAATGTGAAACTGCTCTTTTTTTTTACGAAAAAATCCGACAAGAGACTCTTTCCTTATTATTTTTCGGAAAGTTTTGTTGTTATATATTCAAACAATTCATCAAAAAAATTATTTATAACTGCTTCGTCCTCAGTAAGGTTTAGGACTGAGGGCGAATGGAATTGCCTTTGTTTCAAAGCGGATAAAGTGGGCATAGCAAAGCATTTTTCAGGCAAACTATCTAAAGACGGAAGCTGATTACATAAGTCTTTTTCTGCTTGATTGAGAATAAGAACTTGCTTATTCAAACCCAGTTCTTGCCCCATTTTTCCAACTTCTGCCGCCGTTGAAAGCGCGCGCATACTCGGTTCAGAAATCACAAGAAGGCAATCGACATGTTCCACAGTTCCACGCCCAAGATGTTCGATTCCTGCCTCCATATCCACCAAAACCCATTCTTCTCTTTCAAGGACGAGATGTGCCAAAAGTGCCTTTAAAAGCGCATTTCCCGCACAGGCACAACCTCCGCCCGCTTGAACCGCACCCATAACCAATAAGTGTTTTTCACCCTTTCCTTTTGCTATTGGCAGTGAAACAGAAAGTGATTGCGGCAAATCGCTTACTTTTGGATTTAAGTCCATAATAGCTGAATTTTCAGGATAAATTCTCTGGATTAAAAGATCTTCACGGCTTATAAGCGGTTCGGGAATACTTTCTTTATCAAGCCCCGAAGCTTGCCCCAGCGACAAAGAAGTATCTGCATCTACAAGCCAGACAAATTGTCCCTTTTGTGCCAAATATTCTGCTAATAAAGCAACAATTGTTGTTTTTCCGACTCCGCCTTTTCCGGCAACCGCAATTTTCATTTTTTTTCCTTTGTGCTTTTTTTGAGATGGTGACAAAATTATTTACTTGTCTTTTATTCTTTTTGCATTTACAATGAATTATAGCATTTGAAATGGGTAAGGGTATGATTTTACTTAAACTATCAACATCTAACCAAAAGGAAATACTATGAAATTCGTAAAAAAGCTCATTCTTTCACTCGCGATGTGTGCACTTTTTACCGCACCTTTCAGTGCAGAAGCCAATAGCAGTTGTCCGGACATTACTTCCCCTATGATGGAAGCTACTGTTTATGTTGACGATGTTTTTGAAGCCTACCATGCCGCATATATCTCATATATACAAGGCAACGAAGAATTTACGGTGCAAATTCCCTACGGAGAAATGAGTATGTACTCTCAATATGTCGGGCAAAACGCTGTTATTCAATACACAAATGTACAGTATTTTGACGAACACGACGGAGAATGTACACAAACACAAAGAATCAGCTCTATAGGAAATGGAGCTAGCTCACGTACATCAAAATAATTATAGTCCTTTGTGTTTATTATAGTATTTTAAGTTGACATCACTACTGTCAACTTATTAAAGGCACACTTGCT
>CAYJPB010000030.1:0-19508 GCA_964371955.1 uncultured Desulfovibrionaceae bacterium
GAAAGGCAAGTTTTTCCCCCTCTCGAGCTCTCCCCCTTTCCTTGCGAACTTTTTAATACCACCGCTTATAATTCAATGGTTAACATGAATACATTGTGGTGGCGGTGGGAAGAACTTCGTATTACCGAACTACGAGCAATGTTTTACATTGAAATCTTTATTTCTTTTTTCGAGGAACGAGAAAAAAGTAATAGGGTTTGCAAAGGGGGTTACCCCCTTTGCCCGTCGGAGACAAATCATATCCATGTCAACATCATCTTAAAAAAGAGGAAAATATGCAAATATACAATACCCTTACACGCAAGAAAGAAGAATTTCAACCTATTCGCCCGAATGGCAAGGTAAGCATGTACGCATGTGGCATTACAGCTTACGATTTATCGCATATAGGGCATGCACGTTCTGCGGTAGTTTTTGATGTTATTGCTCGTTATCTACGCTTTTTGAATTATAATCTTGTATTTGTGCGCAATTTTACGGATGTTGATGATAAAATTATCAAAAGAGCGAACGAAGAGGGCTTGACAAGTCAGGAAGTTGCAGAAAAATATATCGCTGCATTCCATGAAGATATGGATAGACTTAATGTGCAACGTGCGGATTTAGAGCCAAGAGCGACGGAATACATCTCTGAAATGATTGAAATTATTGAAAAACTCATTGCGCAAGGTAATGCCTATGTTACGGCAAGCAATGATGTAAATTTCCGTGTGCGCTCTTTTAAAGATTACGGTAAGCTTTCTGGCAGAAATTTGGAAGACATGCAAGCTGGTGCACGCATTGATGTTGACGAGAATAAAGAAGATCCGATGGACTTTGTGTTGTGGAAAGCGGCAAAACCGAATGAACCCTTTTGGGAATCACCTTGGGGGAAAGGTCGCCCCGGTTGGCATATCGAATGTTCTGCAATGAGTGAAAAGAATTTACCGCTTCCTCTTGATATTCATGGTGGCGGACAAGACTTAATTTTCCCTCACCACGAAAACGAAATTGCGCAATCAGAAGCGGCACTTGGTCAAGAATTTTCTCGTTATTGGATGCATAATGGCTTTGTGCAAATCAATTCAGAAAAAATGTCAAAAAGCCTCAACAATTTTAAAACCATACGTGACATTCTGGAAAATCGCCAGCCCGAAGTTTTGCGTTTCTTCCTTATCACAAAGCACTACAGAAGCCCCATTGACTTTAGTTTTGAAGCTTTGGACGAAGCAGAAAGAGGATTAAAACGCATTTATGAATGTGTTGAGCAGGTACAGACAGCAAGGGCAAACCTTGTCACAAAGAATAATCCTTTTGATATGAGCATTTTTGCAGAACTTGGTGGATATATTAAAGAATTTTATTCTGCCATGTATGATGATTTTAACACTGCGGCGGCTGTTGGGCATATTTTCAGCTCTGTGCGTGTGATGAACCGTGCTTTGGAAACAAAAAAACTTCTCAACTCTCCCGATGCGCCAAAGTTTCTTGATTATTTTCTTGACTTTATTGAAGACTGGAAAACAATTCTCGGCATTGCGTACAATAATCCTACAGAGTTTCTTGAAAGCTTGAAATTAGATTCCGCTAAAAGATTGGGTATTAATATCGATGAGGTGGAAGCGCTTCTTGAAGAAAGAAAACAAGCAAGACTCAATAAAGATTATGCGAAATCAGATGAAATCCGTGATGCACTTCTTGCAATGAATGTTGAAGTAAAAGATACTCCTCAAGGGCAAACTTGGACGTGCTAGAGCGTATTTAACTATCTTTTGATACGTTCTGAACAGTACAATCAAAATCGTCTTTCACCATTTTTTAAGGTATAAAATTTTAAAGGTATATTATTTATTTGACATTGGAAGAGAGCGGTTATATAATTTCATTCATTTTTAACGAATAGTTTATTTTTTACAATGAAACATTCCCTCAAGCAAAGGAGTTTTTCGTGGCTACATTTCTTCCAAAAGCTTTGACATTTGACGATGTCTTGTTAGTGCCCTCTTATTCAGAGGTAACACCTGATTTAATTGACGTAAGCGCTTATCTTACACCGGAAATTCATTTGGGTATTCCGCTCTTGTCCGCCGCAATGGACACAGTGACAGAATCTGCAATGGCTATTTCCATGGCAAGAAACGGCGGTATAGGTATTGTTCATAAGAATATGAGCATTGCCAAGCAAAGACTTGAAATTGAAAAAGTGAAAAAGTCTGAAAGCGGTATGATTTTAGACCCTATTACCGTAAGCCCCGAAGACACTGTTAAAAATGCGCTTGAGCTTATGTCTGACTTCAGAGTTTCGGGCTTACCTGTTGTGCGCAACAAAGAACTTGTCGGCATCCTCACAAACAGAGATGTGCGTTTTGTGCAGGACATTGAGAAAGTGCTTGTAAAAGAAGTGATGACTGCCGAAGGGCTTGTCACCGTTGCGCAAGGCACAACTCTTGAAGAAGCCAAAGAACATTTACACAAACATAGAATCGAAAAGCTTCTTGTGGTGGACGAAAATCGTCAGCTCAAGGGGCTTATTACCATGAAAGATATTGATAAAGTGCAAAAATACCCCGATGCATGCAAAGACAGTAACGGACGCTTGCGTGTGGGCGGTGCGCTTGGTGTCGGCAAAGACTGCGAAGAAAGAGCAAGCGAATTGCTTGCCGCAGACGTTGACGTGCTTGTTTTAGACTCAGCACACGGACATTCAATAAATATTATCCGTTCTCTTGAAATGTTGCGTTCAAATTTCCCCAAAGCACAGTTGATTGCAGGCAATGTTGCCACCTATGAAGGCGCAAAAACTCTTTTTAAAGCGGGTGCCGATGCTGTGAAAGTGGGTATAGGCCCCGGTTCAATCTGTACAACTCGTGTTGTTTCAGGCGTGGGTGTTCCGCAAATCACCGCTATTGTTGAAACTTCTCGTGCCGCAAAAGAATTTGGTAAATGTATTATTGCCGACGGGGGCATAAAATATTCAGGCGATGTTGTTAAAGCCCTTGCCGTGGGTGCTAATACCGTTATGGCAGGTTCACTCTTTGCAGGAACGGAAGAAAGCCCCGGCGAAACCATGCTTTATCAAGGAAGAACCTATAAGGTTTACCGTGGAATGGGTTCAATCGATGCCATGAAAGACGGCTCTTCCGACCGTTATTTCCAAGAAAAATCTAAAAAACTCGTGCCCGAAGGTATTGTAGGACGTGTACCATATAAAGGCCCTGTTTCCGAAACAATTTACCAGATGATCGGCGGTTTACGCTCAGGCATGGGCTATTGTGGCGCAAAAGATTTAGAAACATTACATAATACAGCGCAACTTGTGGAAATAAGTTCCGCAGGCCTGCGTGAAAGTCATGTTCATGACGTAATAATCACAAAAGAAGCTCCAAACTATAGAGTGGAATAAAAAACTGGAGGCAGGACTCTCCTGACGGGGAAACCATGCTTTCTGAAAACTTGCAACTCACAACTAAGGCAAAGAATTGTGCTAGCAGAGAGACAAAAGAATTAACTTATTTCAAAAGAAGCCACTGAACTAATCGCAAGCCGTAGGCTTGCAAAAAATCGTCACTTGCCTTTTCCCACACTAACTTCACTGACGAAAGAGGTATAAGAGTGAATGAAATAATACAAATTTTGACAAGTTAGTGTGGGATTTAGTGCCGATTTAAGCAGGGTATGTAGGTGTTTCCAAAGAGGGCACACAAGGGCGGCACGCCCGTTAGCGCCCTCTTTGGTCGCCGAAGGCAAAATCGAAATATTGAGATGCGAATTATGATGTAAATAACAACGAGAACTATTGAAAAACAAACTTTAAAAAATATTTATGTTAAACTAAGGATAAAATTTATGTCTGCAAAAGTTATTATTATAGATTACGGCTCACAAGTAACGCAATTGATTGCACGCCGTGTACGTGAAGCAGGAGTGTATTCAGAAATACAGCCTTGCAATGTGACGAGTGAAAAGCTTAAAGAGCTCAATCCCGAAGCTATTATTCTCTCCGGAGGCCCTGCTTCCGTCGGTGAAGAAGATGCGCCGCAATTCGATAAAACCATTCTTGAAATGAATGTGCCTATTCTTGCAATATGCTACGGCATGCAATTGCTTGCATTGAATCTTGGCGGAGAGCTTGCGCAATCGCATAAACGTGAATACGGCCCTGCCGAATTATTCTTAAACGGCTCATCACCTTTATTTAAAAATGTTGAAAAAGTGACGCGTGTATGGAATTCACACGGTGATGTGGTGACGGAAGTTCCAAACGGATTTGAAATTATTGCAAAAACTCCATCGCTTCCCATTGCTGCAATGGCAGACCATGCAAAAAATATTTATGCAGTTCAATTCCACCCCGAAGTGCACCACACTGCCGAGGGTGAAAAAATGTTGCAAAACTTCCTTTTTGAAATTTGCCAATTCAAAGCGGACTGGACAATGCACTCTTTTGTGGACAGAGTTATAGAAGATACACGCAAGAAAGTTGGTGATGGACACGTTATCTGCGCGCTTTCAGGCGGTGTAGATTCCACCGTTGTTGCTGTGCTTTTACATAAAGCCATAGGTAAAAACCTGCACTGCGTTTTTGTGGATAACGGCGTTTTACGTCAAGGCGAAGGAAAGGAAGTTGTCGATCTTCTTCAAAAAAGTTTCGATATGAACCTCAATTTTGTTGATGCAAGTCAGCTCTTTCTTGATAAACTTAAGGGTGTTGACGATCCTGAAGAAAAACGTAAAATCATCGGCTATACTTTTATTGAAGTTTTTGATGAAGAAGCAAAAAAACTTAAAGATGCCGGCATTAATGTGGAATGGCTTGCACAAGGCACACTCTACCCTGATGTTATCGAATCTATCTCACATAAAGGCCCTTCAGCAGTTATCAAATCACACCACAATGTTGGCGGACTGCCAGAAAAAATGAATATGAAGCTTATTGAACCATTGCGTGAACTCTTCAAAGATATCCCCGACAGCATACTCTGGCGCCATCCATTCCCCGGACCGGGCTTGGCAATTCGTATTCTTGGCGAAATCACTCCTGAGCGCCTTTCCATTGTGCGCAAAGCTGACGCTATCGTTCAAGAGGAATTGAGAGCTACGGGCTATTATCGCAAAGTTTGGCAAGGCTTTGCCGTGCTTCTCCCTCTCAAAACAGTGGGTGTTATGGGCGATGGCAGAACCTATGAGCATGTTATTGCCTTACGTGTTGTCGATTCAGTCGATGCGATGACGGCAGACTGGTCACGCTTGCCCGATTCTTTACTTGAATCAATATCCACACGTATAATAAATGAAGTAAAAGGCGTGAACCGTGTGGTTTACGACATATCACCAAAGCCCCCATCAACTATAGAATGGGAATAAATGGATAAAAAGCATGCACGAAGAGCAAATATTCTATCTAGGCTTCGGCTCAAATATGGGAGACTCAAAAGCAACCATTGAAAAAGCTGTTGCACTTTTAGAAAAAACTTTGCCGGCGTGCATGCTCAAGCAATCTTCGTATTGGTACACAGAACCGATGGGCGATAAAAATCAAGACTGGTTTACAAATTGTGTGACAATATTCAGTGCAAAATCGTTGTTGCCTCATACTGCACTTGATAAAATAAATGAAATAGAATACATTCTTGGAAGAAGAAGAATTGAAGGCAATCAAAACGCACCTCGCACAATAGATATTGACATTTTGGATTTTGATGGTCAGTATATTAAAGATGAGCGATTGACTTTGCCACATCCACGCATGTTTGAAAGAGCTTTTGTGCTTGTTCCGCTTCTTGAAATTGCACCGAAATATGCTTTCAACGGAAAAAGAGCCGAAGACTACTTAAAACAATTAACCTATTCTATAGACAATAAAAAAATATACCAAGACTAAAGAGGTGAACCATGATTTGGAAAGTGCTGATTTTTGCAATAGCTGCATACGCTTTATATAGACTTTTTATGAACGATCAAAAGAAAAAAAGCGATGATGGCAGAAAAGAAAGAGACGATCTTATCGCAAAAGGTGAACTTGTAAAGGATCCCCAATGCGGAACATATGTCGATAAAGAATATGCGGCGGCAACTTTGCGTAACGGCGAAGAAGTATTGTATTTTTGCAGTCACGATTGCAGATCTGCCTACATGAAAAGCCTTGAACAGTAAGGCAAATAGGTCACAATTAGCATGAGCGGAAGAATGAATCTTTTGTACGCCGACAGGCAAGGCAATATTTACGATCACCCCGACTTACTCACAATGATACGCCGAGGTGATGAATTTGCTCTCCCTCGTCCGGATGAACTTATTCCACTTCCTGACGAGAGCGAACTTTTCTTGTTGCCTAACAGAAGAGCCGTTGGTTTAAATGAAGAAACAGGCGAAATTGAAGTTTTGGAAGAACTTGCAGTGGCGGCTTTTATTGCGCCCGGTTACACCTTAAGTTCTCACCCCGCATATATCAGCGAAGAAAATGCGCAAACACTCCCCCTCTTTGCCTATGGAGCAGTAGGCATGATCGGTGATAACTTTTATGTTGCTGCTAAAAAAGTTGATATGGACGATAGGCAAGTATTCGCCAATGTTTCACAGAAAAAAATTGTCCGTCGTGCCAAAGAAATTATTGCTCAATTTCCCGACAATCGACTTATTCAACATCTTATGCATAATTGCGTGATGAAGTACGCATGCCCTGCGGCAAGAAACCTTTGTCTTGGAAGGTACGAAGCGCCCATTCCCACTTCAAAAGTATGCAATGCACAGTGTATCGGATGCATTTCTTTTCAAGAAGAAAGTTCAAAAATATGCGCCAGTCCGCAAAATCGGATGTCATTCACTCCGACAAAAGATGAAATACTTGAGCTTATGCTCTTTCACTCGGAATATGAAAAAGAAAAACCAATTTTTTCTTTCGGGCAAGGGTGCGAGGGCGAACCCCTCACACAAGCACAATTATTGATTGATACAGTAAAAGCGTATCGTGATAATAATGGAAAAGGCACGGTAAACCTCAATTCAAATGCTTCACTTCCCGATGCAATAGACGAATTGTGTAAAGTAGGTCTTTCTTCTTTGCGGATCAGCCTTAATTCCACTATCAAAAAGCGTTATGCTTGCTACTATCGCCCAAAAGGCTATAGCTTTGATGATGTGGAAAAGTCCATGGAATACGCACGCAAAAACAATATTTTTATATCTTTCAATCTGTTATATTTTCCTTGTGTCACGGATACAGAAGAAGAGCTTGAAAGACTTATCGACATTGTGACAAAGTACAAAATAGACTTTATTCAATTGCGCAACCTTAATATTGATCCAGAAATGTATATTGAACTTATACAAAATGTGTCACCTATGGGACCGGCAATGGGGCTTACAAACTTTATCAAGAGGTTGCGTAAGAATTGCCCATGGCTAAAGTTTGGTTACTTCAATCCTTACATAGAATTTGAGGGGACTTGATGCGTTTCTCGTTTATTTTTTCTCCGGATTCCGCTCTGCTTTTAAAAAAAGCCGAGGAATACGCACAGAATTTTTTTACGCAAAACCCTCATCCTCCACTAAAACATGTATTTTGGGCTGATGAGCCCCTTTCAAGATTTTGGCAATTAATCGCCGTTCCCAATCTTGAACCTACTGCAGATGCTGTACTTATTCGTAATGCAGATAAGCTTGATGCTGATACGTGGAAGAAAATTTCCACAAGTGTCGGCACATTGCATGAAAATGTATATATAATTTTTTGTATGGAACAAGAATGGGAGAAAAAAGCACCAAAAATTCCTGCGTATATAGCAAATCAAAAATGCTATACATTTTCGGAAAAAAAAGGCTGGAACGTGCGTATCCAGCCGCTTGATTCTAAATCGCTTGCCAGTTATGTGCAAAAAGCTATGAAAGAGAGAGATTTAACATGCGATAAAGCCTTATTTGAAACGCTTTACACGCTCTTTCCTCATAAAGCCGCCGCAGTAGATAACACACTCGATCAGCTTGCTCTTATAGCCGAAAATAATGTAGTTAAGCACGAAGATATAATGAATTATGTGCCTAATGTGGTGGATATTATTGTGTTCGACTATATACGCTATCTCGAAAGCAATAACTCTTTAGAATTGTGGCGAAATATACTGTCTGACGAAAGTAAAGCTGACGAAGTTTTTTTTGCGCTTCTTGCAAATATCACTCGGGAAGCGCGTATTTTATGGCAACTTTTGCATAACGACTCTGTTCGACTGCCACCAATGATTGTTGATAGGAAAAAACAACAGGCTCAAAGGCTTGGCAAGAAAAGAATAGCTATTTTATTTAAAATTTTACGCGATGCAGACTGGTCAATAAAATCCGGCACAAAAAAAGTTGGGCAATCAATGGAACAACTTTTATACGATCTTTCACGAATCTATAGAGTGTAATCGCTCATAATATCATCAAAAAGAGCTATGTAATGAAAGAGATAGAGAATAATTTACACACAGGCGAAGTAAGTAAAGAGCAAAATTTAAAAAAAAATGTAAAAAATCATGCTTCAGGGCATAGACAAAGACTGAAAGAGAAATTAATTAAACATCATAGCGATCTTCCGGATTATGAAATACTGGAACTTTTGCTCACATATGCCGTTCCCAGAAAAGACACTAAACCGCTTGCAAAAGAATTGCTTGAGAGGTTTGGAAGCATTAAAGGATGCATATTGGCAAAAGAGACAGAGCTTGAGAGTATGCCCAATATAGGGCAAGGCATTTCTTCATACTTTCTTTTATTGCGAGAAGTTTTAACACGATACGCAGAAAGCACGATAAAAGAAAAAGAAAAGCTTACATTTCGTACACTTGAAGATTTCATAAATCTTGCGCACCCACAACTTTCTTCTTTGTCGGAAGAAGAAATATGGGGAATTTTCCTTGATACGCAAAATAGATTGATAAGTTTTGAATGTCTCTGTAAAGGCGGTATCGACCAAGTACAGATCCAGTCAAGAACAATTATCGAAGTTGCACTGAAAAGAAAAGCAAGCGGTTTGGTTATTGCCCATAACCACCCCGGCGGAAATAGAATTGCCTCTCCGAAAGACAGAGAGTTTACTCAAAGAATCTCAAACACTTGTGAGTCAATGGGTATTCGCTTGCACGAGCATTTTATAATTACCGAAAAAGGTTGTACGTGCATACTTGCCGAAAAGTTTTTTAATGTTTAATATATAATTGAACTTATTAAATGTTAGGTATATGCAAATCAAAAGTTTTATAGTAATTTTGTACAAATTACTTAGTTGATTGCGACCACAGGCAAGTACTGTGTAAACATCAGTGCAGCTTTTTTGCGCTGATATATGTAGAAACGTATATGCCTTTACAAAGCTGATACTGTGATGTCAACTTAAAAATATTATAACTGAGGAAAAAATGGATAAGAAAAACGAAACACCTGTAATTGAAAATTTTTCTGAAAATGACGAAAACGAACTTCTTGATGAAAACGTTGACAGCTCGGATGAAGATACAAATGAAAATACAGAAGAACTTACAGAAAAGAAGAAAAGAAAATCAACCACAAAAAAGAAAGAAAGCATAACCGATATAGTTCTCGATGAAGATACTGTACTCACGGAAGAAGGTATATTAAACTTTCTTAAAGAAATAAGACAAAGTGTGCAAAAGTTTGCCCCACAAAAAAAACGTAAAAAACGTTCTGTTCGCAAAACTCTTCCCATTAATTATGAGCATAATGCTGTACAGCACGTGAGCATAGAACACAGTGAAGATTTTTCTTCGGATTCATTCACTTCTCACAAAATACCTAACTTACTTCCTGTAGTTCCTTTAAAAGATTTGGTTGTTTTCAATTCTATGATTATCCCTCTGTATGAAACAAGAGAATTTGCCATAGATGCCGTTGATTTTGCGCTTTCAAATGAACGCTATCTTTTCTTATGTGCGCAAAAAGATAAAGAAATTGATAACCCAACCCCTGAGGATTTATATGAAATCGGCTCTGTGGCACTTGTTTTACGCATGGTAAAAACAGGTGACACACAAGTGAAGTTGCTTGTGCAGGGTTTGTCGCGTGCACGCGTACAAGAATATATCAGCTCTGAAAATTCTTTTCTTAGCGCAGAAATTGAAGTGCTCGAAGAAGAATCTGCTGAAGGAAATGAAATCGATAAGGAAGCTTTGATTCGCGTTGTTCGTGAGCAGAGCGAAAAAATACTTCAACTCAGAGGAATACCCACACACGATATTATGCCCGCTTTAATGAGCGTGAGCGAACCGGGCAAACTTGCCGATATCATAGCCACAAATATGCGCCTTGAAGTGCATGAAGCACAAGAACTATTGGAATGTCTAAACCCCTTGGAACGCTTACGCAGAATAAATAAGCTTTTAATTAAAGAAGTAGAAGTTGCCAATATGCAATCACGCATACAAGGTATTGCTCGTGAAGGCATGGATAAAGCACAAAAAGAATATTATCTTCGTGAACAAATGAAAGCCATTCGTTCAGAACTTGGCGACGCTTCAGATACAGAAGAAGAGCTCGACAATTTAAAAAAAGCTCTTGACAAAGCAGGACTTTCCAAAGAAGTAAAAAAAGAAGTTGATAAGCAATTCAGGCGCTTATCTACAATGCATAACGATTCTGCCGAAGCAGGCGTTATACGCACCTATCTTGACTGGATTGTCGATTTGCCATGGAAAAAGCTTTCAAAAGACAGCCTTGACATTGTGAAGGCAAAAAATATTCTTGACGAAGATCATTACGGATTGGAAAAAATTAAAGACCGTATTCTCGAATTTCTTTCCGTTCGCAAGCTCAAACCCGATACAAAAGGTTCTATTCTTTGTTTTGCAGGCCCTCCCGGAGTGGGCAAAACTTCATTGGGTAAGTCTATCGCTCGCTCCATGAACAGAAAGTTTCAGCGTATATCCCTTGGCGGTATGCGTGACGAAGCAGAAATTCGTGGACACAGGCGCACCTATATCGGCTCGATGCCGGGTAGAATAATCCAAGCCGTGAAACAAGCAGGAACACGCAATCCTGTGATTTTGCTTGATGAAATAGACAAATTGGCAAACGATTTTAGGGGCGATCCGGCTTCTGCTTTACTTGAAGCTCTCGATCCTGAGCAAAATGTAAACTTTTCAGATCATTATTTAAATGTTCCTTTTGATTTATCAAAAGTTCTTTTCATCTGTACGGCGAACCAGCTTGATACAATTCCCTCTGCCTTGCGTGACAGGCTAGAAATAATCAATCTCTCAGGCTACACTGAACACGAAAAACTTGAAATTGCAAAACAGCATTTAGTTCCACGTCAAATAGATATGAACGGCTTTGCCGATAATGATATCACTTTCAAAGATCCGGCAATAACGAAGCTTATACATGAATATACCCGTGAAGCAGGTTTAAGAAATCTTGAGCGTGAAATTGGTTCTGTGTGTCGCAAACTTGCAAGAAAGCGTGCTGAGGGCGAAAAGAAAACGTATACCGTAACGCCTGCCCTTATAACACAATTGCTCGGAGCTCCACGTTTTATTGACGATGAAAAAGACAAAGAACTCCCTCCCGGTGTTGCGCAAGGGCTTGCATGGACAAGAGTCGGCGGAGAAGTGCTTTATGTTGAAGCAAGCACAATGAAAGGCAAAGGCTCTCTCACGCTTACAGGGCAACTTGGCAGTGTTATGAAAGAAAGTGCAACCGCTGCCCTCACGTATGCACGAGCCCATGCTGAAGAATGGAATATCGACCCCGAATTCCACGAAAAATTTGATATTCACATACACGTGCCAGCAGGGGCAACCCCTAAAGACGGCCCTTCTGCAGGTGTTACAATGATTACGGCACTCTTCTCTGTGCTTACAAACCGCAGTGTGCGTGCCGATACTTGTATGACAGGTGAAATAACGCTTCGTGGTAGAGTGCTTGCTGTTGGGGGCATTAAAGAAAAAATTCTTGCCGCCGTTTCCCGCGGGCTCAAACACGCCATGATTCCGGCGCAGAATGAAAAAGATTTAGAAGATATTCCGCCATTTCTTCTGAAAAAAATCAAAATTCATACTGTTTCACATGTTGACGATTTGCTGAATTTCGTTCTGGAATAAAGCGTATTATACAATTATAATGAAAAGGGAAACCGTGTTTTGACATGGTTTCCCTTTTTAACGAGTATTAAATAAACATAATTTAAGCATTGTGTACAAGATGAGGAGCAACAGTCTTTCTTTCTTTTTTCAGAGCTTTTTTATGTTCATACATTCTTTCATCTGCAAGAGCTATAGCAGTATCGGCATCATCAAATTCAGCGTGCGAGTTGATGATAAGCAAACCGTAGCTTATTGATGTATTGTATTCTTTTGCATTTTTTTGCGATATTGCAATAATTTCCTGCTCACACTTCTCTATTTTTTCGCGTAAATTAGCTTCTGTATCAAGCTTTCCGACAATAAGAAATTCGTCACCGCCTAATTTCCCGATGGTGTCTTGGGGAAAATGATCTTTAAGTTGTTTCACAACTTCGAGTATATAAAAATCACCTTCATTATGCCCATAACTGTCGTTCACGATTTTCAGTTCATTCATATCGACAAATATAATATAAAAAGGTTCGTCATCGTCCAAGAAATGCTCTACACGCGTATACGCAACATCACGCACACTCAATCCTGTGAAGCTGTCTGTATTAGCCTCTTTTTTAAGTTTACGTACATTTTCTCTTTCATGGATAATCGCCAAGGATAGAGATTTATACTTATCTCTATGCCCGCGTAAAACATAGAATGTGTAATCAAAGTAAAATGTGAACGCGTACACAGCAAGCGAGAACACACCTGTAATAATTGATATATAGAGAAGATTACTGTCTTCTATATCCATAAAAAAGAGTCTGTTGATAACAAATATGTCAAACAATAATAAAATACTGAGAAGAACCAAGGAAAACATATATTGCTTATCGTCTTTCTTTACATGAGCCAAGCTTGCACGTGACAAAAGGAGGCGTAATACAATAAAATAAATGCCCAAGAAAAAGAGCGATAGTGTTGTTATAAAAAAGCGATTGTGTCTGTCTGCAACATAATCAAGGATTGACATTTCATTATGCATTGCAAGTAAAGGAATAAGTATAAGGCGTATGGAAAGCAAATTTATCAATAACGTATACGCCCTAAAAAGACTGGTAAGGTTTTTTCCTATGTAAACATACCGAATAACAAAAAAATAAGCTGCAAGAAAAAATAATGTTGCAATCGCTTCAAACATAAAGCTAAAGTAATAGGTGTATGCAAAATACACAGCACCGCAAAATATTGAAGTAGAAATATAGTGTCTTTGGGGTTTTCTGGCATCAAAGATATCAAATGTAAATTTGTAAATTGTGTATACAAGTATTGCTAAGGAAAGAAGAAAGAAGAAAATTAACATGCATCCCCCTTCTTCAGCTTAGCAGCTTCATAAAATTCAGCTTTATCGTCACGCATTTTTTCATCGGTAAGCATTAATATTTCTTGTACGCTTTTTTGATGCATTTGAGCATCCACAAAAACAGCACCGATAGCAACAGCAGCAATAAAACTTTCTGAAATATATTCTGAATTTACGGCTGACTTTATTCTTTGTTTTACAATTTCCACCGTTTCAAGAGTATCGGCATTACGCAGAACAATCAAGAATTCATCACCGCTTATACGTGCAGGTAAGTCATTCTCACGTATCGAATCTTTTATTGCATTTGCAACAATTTTTATATAATAGTCACCCGTTTCATGCCCATAGGTATCGTTCACATATTTAAGTGAATTTACATCAAGAAATAATAAACCAAAACTTGTGTCTTGATTCGCCCACAATCTTTCCAGCGAATTCATAATATATTTTTTATTATATAGCTTTGTGAGATTATCGAGGTTTATTTTGTCAGAGAATTCAAGTTTTTCAGAAAGTAATTGCGAGTATTTTTCTTGAACTTCGTCGGATTGTCTTTTAAACATTGATAAAGAAATTAAATGCGCGGTGTAATAGAGAGTATAATAAAAAAAAGCAAAGCAAATAATTGTCACACCGATAGCAAACTGCACCTGCTCTCTATAATAATTTTCAGAGATTATAAAATGAGAACATAATGAAAAAAAGATAAGAACGGCAAAATCAAAAAGGAGAAGAATTTCAACATAAGGGCTTGAAGTTGAAATGCTCGCAATTTGTTGATTTCTATGACTGACTCGTATCAAAAATAAACAGACAAGCAGCACAAAAAAAGAAATTCCCAAAAGAATTGCGCGCATATTGGGATCATCCAAAATTTCTAACGGTGCCGTTTGAAGAATTCTGCTCGCGATGGCAAGCACAACAAAGTGGAAAGCCAAAAAGTGAAAACCATACATTGTCGCGTATAAAAGAGCCTGCTTGAATTTTGCACCTACAAAAGTCATCAATTCAGGAGTAAGTACAAGAATTACCAAAAATGACGTAAAAGAATAGGGCACAAGGTCAAAACGATCCACCAAAACAATATAGGTATTTATCAGCGTAAAAATTGTATTTCTCAGAAGTTTTGGTTTATTGCCAAGAAGTGCATCACCAAGTTTGAAGACCATCATATTGCACGCAAACACGATGATAAATGTAACAAGGAATACAATATTTAAACTCTGCACAACAAGACCTTCTACAATCAGCTTTTTATTCCGTAAACAGCAAGCTTTTCTCTACAAATTTATGCGTAAACAGTATAAAAGCTTTAATTCTTTGTCAAGTATAATTATTTTTTCTGTCCTTTTGGTGTATTGCGCATTATAATTCTTTTGATAATACAAATAAAATAGCTTGAAAAAGCGCAGTGCCTTCCCAAGCTAATAGTCAAAGTATGATGATTATACTACTCAAATCTGCTTACATTGGTAATAACAACCATATCAACCGGCACATTCCCATGTTCGCCGACTTCTTTTGTTTTGAGTTTACGGATTTTTTCCACAACATCTTCGCCGTCAATCACTTTTCCAAACACGCAATAACCAAAATTTTCAGGGCTTGTGTCTACATGATCTAAATCTTCGTTATCGTCAACATTTATAAAAAACTGAGCAGTTGCGGAGTGTGGTTCGGCAGTGCGAGCCATTGCAATTGTGTATTTTTCATTTTTCAGCCCGTTTGTCGCTTCATTTTGAATAGGGGCATTTGTGGGTTTTTCGTCCATACGCACGCCAAGACCGCCGCCTTGAATCATAAAATCGCCAATAACACGGTGGAAAATTGTGTTGGTGTAGAATTCATCGTCAACATAGGCTAAAAAATTGGCTACGGTTTGCGGTGCTTTATCTTCATAAAGTTCAATAAGCATATCGCCTGATGAAGTTTCCATTAAAATTGTTGTACTCATAGTATTTCCTTTTATAGTAAAGTTAGAAAACCCCACCAATGAAGCAATTCAGCGATGGGGCTTTGATTTTTATGCGCTATTGTGCTTTGTAGTTACGGACGAACCGCATCTACTGCTTCGGCAAAACTGTCCGAACCTGCTTCGTAAGAAATTGTGTAGTCAATACTTTCAGGTTCTACCAAAGCTTGAATAAAGAGATCGCCAATGGTTAAATCATTTTCGGGAAGAGAAGCTGTAATCGTACCCATTGGGTTTGTGAGCGCTTCTTCAATAACAGTCAGAATGGGCTCATACGCAGAATATTGTCTACGTTCTTTCATATTGCCTATTTCAGCAAGGGCTAATTCCTGAAGCATATTTGGTGAAAAACCAAAACTATTCTCAGCAACAATAAAACCACGGGGGATTATGCCTAAATCGGTAAAGGTTACATGCGCACCGTTTAGGATAGCATCGGCATAAGCATCTGAAAATTCTCTTTCTGAGTCGATTTCATTTATTGGAGTTGGTGAGATAAGTTCACTTTCAGTTTTCCACTCAAATAAATCACTCATAATAACGTAGGAGGTAAGGTCTACGGTAACCATATCTTCCATAGGAACAAAGTCGGTTCCGAAAGATACATTTACTGTTTCAAGCCCTGCTTGTTCAACAAAAGGTACAACCATGGCTATTTCGCTCATACCCGGTTCTTCACTCCAATACTGCAATCTTTCTTCGGTGACTTCAATATCGTTTACATCAAAGCCAACAGCATAGGTTTCTGTATTAAAAGTGAGTATGGCTTCACCCATTACAAATGCACTTATTTCACCATCGTAAAGATTTAAGCCATTAAGAGTGATTGAGTTGAAGAAAGAACTGTCTGTAACAAGTTGTGCCACATATTCTTCAAATTCTGTATAATCTTGCCCTTTGGAAGTTGGAGCTTCTGTAAGCTCATAAGCCATTCTGAGAAGTGTTGGATCCATGACTTTTAGGTCATCTATTACAAAGCTTCCTATCTCAAGCTTCGTTGATTCAGAAGGATTATCAAATAAAAATTCATTAACAGTCAAGTCCATCACACGAACTTCAGGATTTGTTATTTCAATTGACCCCATAGAGAGAGTAGCGTTCAAGGTTTCGTCAATCAAAGCCAATTCTGTCAACATTATTTTCCCAAAGCGTAACTCGCTCATTATTTCCCAGTATTCTTCGGAATCCATTCCAAGCTCTTGTGCAGCAATAATTTCAGCAAGGTTACCTTCAGGCTCTTCAAATATGTATGAACCCATTGAGATTGTTACACCCTCATCCAAGCCTACAAATTCAAACCCGCTTGCGCTTACAGAATCTGCAATAACAACGCTGCCCTCGGTTGGATCGAGGCTGTCAAGATTAAAGCCTTCAATTTCCACAAGGTCAACAAGAGTTTGCATTTCGGGATTATTTTTTTCGGCGACAACCAAGTCGGTGATTGAAAGTGTGCTTGATCCATAAGATATTTCTGAGTAGGTGTAGTCATAAATAGGGTCGCTCGCTAAATATGCTTCAACTTCTTCTACGATTTTACCACCCATACTACTCATAAACAAGTAACCGCCACCGAGTGCGACAATCACTACTGCGGCAATAATAATCACCATTTTCGATGATTTTTTTTGTACGTCTTGAGACATAAATTTTCCTTCTATAATATTTGATTTAAAAACTGTTGTAAACGCGGATGTTTTGGACTTTCAAACAGCTCTGTGGGAGTACCCGTCTCAATGATTTGCCCATGATCCATAAATATAACTCTATCGGCAACTTCTCTTGCAAAGCCCATTTCGTGTGTAACAACCATCATTGTCATACCTTCATTTGCCAAAGTCACCATAACATCAAGCACTTCACCCACCATTTCAGGGTCAAGCGCTGAGGTAGGTTCGTCAAAAAGCATAATTTCCGGCTGCATTGCCAAAGCTCTGGCGATGGCAACTCTTTGCTGTTGTCCGCCAGAAAGCATAGCAGGATAGGAGTTGATTTTATCGGAAAGCCCAACTTTTTTCAAAAGTTTTAATGCAAGTTCTTCTGCTTCTTTTTTAGGTGTTTTCTTCAACTTCATCGGTGCAACGGTGAGGTTTTTCAAAACACTCATGTGCGGAAAAAGGTTAAAGGACTGAAACACCATACCAAGGTTTTGGCGCATCTTATTCACATCATGTTCATCACTTGCAATATCGGCATTGTTGATGAAGATGTTTCCTTGATTTATGGTTTCAAGACGGTTGATTGTGCGCAGTGCCGTAGATTTTCCCGAACCGGAAGGCCCGATAATAACAACTTTTTCACCTGCTTTAACGTCTAATGAAACGTCTTGCAATGCCGCCAATTTTCCGAAAAATTTCCACACATTTCGCATCGAAATAACGATATTATCTGTGTTAGCGCTGTTCTCTGTCATACTCTGACAACCTCCCCTCAAGGTGACTTACCCCTTTAGAAAGAATAAGCGTAATAATCAAATAAACAAGTGCAATCACTGTATAGGTTTCAAAATAATCAAAAGTTTGCGCCGCATACTCTCTTCCGCGCCTGAGCAAGTCCGCCACGGCAATAATTGAAACAAGTGATGTATCTTTAAGCATAGCGATACATTCATTACCGACCGGCGGTAAAATTGTGCGCATTGCTTGCGGTAAAACAACAATTGTCATTGTTTGAAAGCGGTTAAAACCGAGCGAGCGTGAAGCTTCCGTCTGCCCTTTGTTGACAGCCAAAATCCCCGCTCTGAATACTTCACCCATATAGGCGCCGTAACAAAGACTTAAAGATGTTATTGCCGAAACCATCGGAGAAACTTGCAACAAAGCACCCAAGGCATAATAAATATAGAACAATTGCATAAGAAGAGGAATACCTCTCACAACTTCTACATAGGTTGATGCTAAGAGGTTTATCACCTTATTGCGTGAAAGCTTGCCCAAACCGGTAATAAGCCCGATGGGAATTGCCAAAGCTATGGAAATTATTGTCACCTGAAAAGTCACCAGCAATCCATCCGGCACAAACTTCATCACTTCCCAGTAAGGGTCGGGTTTGAGCGAACAGAGCAATATGAGCGATCCCACAGCCAAAACAAAGGCTATGTTCCACGCTTGAAAAATGCTTTTATTGGCAGGATCGGGGATTGATGCACCCTCGGTTAGGATATAGGGCACTTGAATGGTTTCGTCTAAAGGATCTTTTTTCTCGTCTGTCATCGTAAAACACCCCTAAAAAAATGGCGTTACAGCACGTTAAATGTATACACCCCACACATATGCTACATGTAACACATGTGTGGGGAGGATGTAATTAATTATCTCAACCAAGTGTTGGCAATTTCTTCAGCTTGTCCGCTTGCTTTAATAGCGGCAATACCTTCATTCAGCATTTCAAGCAATTCTGTGTCTTCTTGGCGAAGAGCAAAGCCATACATTTCAGCCATTTCACTACGTGTAACGATTTTCATATCGTCAGCATAGTCAGGGTTTTGTTCTGCATAGTAATAAGCAACAAGTTCATCGCACACAACAGCGTCGATTCTGCCGTTTTGCAAATCTTGCATAGCAAGGCCTACTTCATCATATGTTCTGGCTTCTGCACCGGGGCTTAATTCAGGCAAGAAGAGCATGCCTGTTGTGCCGATTTGTCCGCCAACTGCCAAACCATCAAGTTCAGCAAATGTTGTGATATCTGAATCTTCAGGAACTACCAAAGCTTGATAGTTTTCAAAATATGGTTCGGTGAAAGCCATAACTTCTTGGCGTTCTTCGGTGATGGTTACAGATGAAGCAATAACGTCACATTGGTTTGAGCCCAAAGCTGCAAAAATTCCGTCCCAAGCTGTGTTACGGATTTCAACTTCTAAGCCAACAGCTTCTGCAACCGCTTTAATATAGTCGATAGCATAGCCGACAACTTCTTTGTCTTCGTCAAGCATTTCAAATGGAGGCCAAGTTGCATCAGCGGCAACAATAATTGTTTCAGCCTGTGCGTTGTGTGCTTGCATACCCATCAATGCAACACAAGAAAAAACTAAAGCTTTTTTAAATACATTCATTGTATTCTCCTCAAATAGATTTTCTTTATATTGGACGAAAATACATAAAAAGTCAAGTTGCAGGCTTACGCAAGAAAAAGTGTAAGAATT
>CAYJPB010000031.1:0-4712 GCA_964371955.1 uncultured Desulfovibrionaceae bacterium
AATTCTCAACAAATTAGCTATAATTCGGATTCACATTTCCGCTTCACTGATTGATATACATTTTAATGTATATTCTTAAAACTTGCCGTATACCGCATTGTCTTTATTTTCTAACTGTCCCAAGAGTATATCATATTCCGGAGCACTTAAAAAATTGCTTATAAGCACAAGATGCGCGTTTGGATTAGCATTTTTAGCGCGTTCACCCAATTGATTATGGGTAACAACCACGTCGGCATCGGCAGGAATTTCGCTTACTGGCGCGTGAATGACTTCAATATTTTCAAAGCCTGCATCTTTTAATTTTTTACGTAATTTTGTTGCACCCATCGCACTGCTACCCATACCCGCATCACACGCAAAAGTTATCAACTTAATTAAGCGCGCTTCACTTGTAACAGCTTGTGCGCTTGTTGGTGATGCTTGTGAGCTTGTTTCTGAAACTTGTGTGCCTTTTGCTTCTGCTTTCATGTCAGCCATTTTCGCGGTAGCCGCTTCTATAGAGTCTTCACCCTCTGCATCTTTAGCAAACATTTTCAATAATATGACTGCCAAAGCAAAAGTGACTACAGCAGAAAGAGTAATACCTGTGATATTGGCAAAATACGAACCGGCAGGCGTCATAAGAATTTCAGCAAAAATACTTCCGGGTGCAGCAGGCCCCGTTAATCCGCCACCAAGAAGATCAATGGTGAAAACGCCTGTTGCACCACCCGCTATCATAGCGATGATAAGAATTGGGTTCATCAAAACAAAGGGGAAGTAAATTTCATGGATACCACCAAAAAAGTGAATAATCGCCGCGCCGGAAGCACTGTTTTTTGCAGAACCTTTACCTACAAGCATATACGCAAGCAACAAGCCAAGCCCCGGCCCGGGGTTTGATTCAATCATAAAGAAGATTGACTTTCCTGCTTCTACAACTTGCTCAGCGCCAAGCGGTGTAAACACGCCGTGGTTGATGGCATTATTCAAGAAAAGAACCTTTGCCGGCTCAACAAGCAAAGAAGTTAAAGGAAGAAGCCCTCTATCCACAAGCCAAGAAACGCCACTGCTAAGCATGGCTGTTCCCGCTTCAACCATTGGTCCTATAGCGTAAAAAGCTATAATCGCAACTATAGTACCTATAATTCCTGAAGAAAAGTTATTTACAAGCATTTCAAAGCCGGCCGGAATTTTTCCGTGCACAGACTTGTCGAATGCCTTAATAGCAACACCACCGAGCGGTCCCATAATCATAGCGCCCAAAAGCATGGGTGTTGAGGGAGCACCCATAATAATACCAAAAGTGGCAATAGCACCAACAACGCCACCTCTCACATCAGCAACAACCTTACCGCCTGTATACCCTATAAGGAGAGGCAATAAATAGCTAAGCATTGGATTAACCATCGTTGCCAATTGCTCGTTAGGCCACCACCCGGCAGGAATAAATAATGCCGTGATTAAACCCCACGCAATAAAGGCACCAATATTTGGCATAACCATGCCACTAAGAAAACGCCCAAACTTCTGTAAACCTTGCTTCATAAAAACTTCCTTCTTTTCGTGTTTGTATTAAGAAATGTATCTACCAGATGATTTTTATTATTAATTTTTTTCAAATCCTACAAACTTGAATGTGCCCTACATACACACTCAATAGCATTTTCAATTTATAATAAATTTCACAAAACATCACAATTTAAGAAACAATATCCTAAGGAGTTTACAATATAATTATCATTATTTTATACGATAAAACAACATTATAAGTTTTTTTTTACAGCTATTCTCAAAAGAAAGATTGAGTTTCGCAAATCCATAAACTGTACGTAAAAGTAATGAGAGTCACAACGCCTATCCATCAGTTTACATAATTATTAAATATATTCTTTTTTTCAGATTGTCAAAAACAATTTTACCCCCAAAACAATTTCACATTTGAAGCAAAGTTGGCATGCAGAATATTGCCTTTAGCATAAAGATTCGGTCAATACACTATGTAGCACACCCCTTTTCTTTACTCAAGAAAAGGGGTGTATTACCATTCGTCAATCATATTTACCTACCAATTTTTAATATGCAAATATAACAGATTATGATTTATTTTAAAAGCTTTATTCTTTCTTAAAGAACTTAAGGGGCTTAGTGATTGTCAAGCCTTGTGGCAAATTAGATTGCCGTGATGTATGACAAATGTATACGTAAATTAAGTTGTATTCGGCTATACTTGGGCACAATCTTTTGTGCTTCCATGTAATTTTTCCAAAGTGTGCGGTAAAGCAGGCAAAACTGCCTCAAGATTTTCTTTTACTGCTTTAGGGCTACCCTGCAAAGCAATGATAAAAGATTGTTCAATTGTACCGACAAATGCACGTGAAATAAGTGCATTGGGAGTTTTTGCAAAGCTTGCGCTCATCATTGCTTGTTCAAAACCGGGAAATCTTCTGGTAAGAAGCGGAAGTAATGCTTCAGGTGTCAGGTCAGTCGGAGCAATACCCGTACCTCCTGTTGTAATAATTAAATCAAATTGTTGCTCAAGAGCAAGATTTAAGACAAGTGCTTTCAATCTTTGGGGATTATCGGGAAGAAGATAGCGTTTCGTGAAGGATAAAGGAAGCGCTGATTGAATACAATCAACTATAATTTCACCGCTTTTGTCCTCGCGTTGACCAACATAACCTTTATCAGACAAAGTCACACATGCAAGCGAGTAGGGTTTATGTTTGACAGTAAAATGAAGTGAATCGTGTGCGGTATCGCAAAGAGATTTGAGTAGGGGAATTGTGTATGTATGCTCACCGATAAGGGCTTGAATATGATCGACTACTTGAAAAAAATTACTATCAGAGGAGGATAAAATTGAGCCAATAGGTAAATGTAAATTGCCGGAAATAAGGCTGTGAGCTAAAGAATTTCCTGTATGCGGATATAAGGGAAAAACATCATTCAATTTAGTTGAAAGTGTGTATATGCTTAGCATAAAATTAATCTCCTATAATACAATATTAATTGTGCTTTATGATGAAGTTACAATGGCAAAAGCATTATGTGTGTGTATAGACTCAAAGCTTTCTGCTTCAATGGAATAGTTAATTATATTAGGCAAGGAGTTCAACTTTTGGGCAAGAGAGCGTACAACATCTTCAACAAAATGAGGATTATTATATGCAGTTTCTGTAAGGAATTTTTCGTCTTGGCGTTTCACAAGATTATAAATTGGTGCTGAACCACTTTGGTTTGCCAGTTCGATAAAGTCCTCAATCCAGTTGAATTTTAACATTTGCACATTGAGTTTTATAAAAGTTCTTTGTCCATGAGCACCGCCTGAACTTATCGCTTTTGAGCATGGGCAAACAGTGGTTACAGGCACTTGAATTTCAAGAGTAAAATGTATTTCTCCATCAGAATCAAGCTCACCTATAAAAGCGCACTGATAAGAGACCGGGGCAAGAGCTTTAGATGCAGGTGCTTGCATCATACAAAAATAAGGAAAAGCAATTTTTATATAAACAGAACGCGCTGTAAGTTTTTGCTTAACATCTTTTAAAAGGATTTTTAAACTTGAATAGTCAAGTCCTTGTGGATGATTTGTACGCCAATTTTCAAGAGATTCAATAAACCTGCTCATGTGCGTGCCTTTAAATTCGGCAGGCAAGTCAACCGCCATGTCCACAACGGCATGCGTGCACTGCGTACCTTGAATTTTATCACGAACAATAAGTGGTATTTTTACAGATTTTACTCCCACTCTGCGTATCGGAATTGGAATTTCTGCATTGCCGCTTTGAACATCAAGTAGCTCATCGTTAGAATTTTGCATATATACAACTTGAATAATTTGGTTTATTTTGAAACAATAACTTTTGCGGGACGAAGCAATCTATCTTTAAGCATGTAACCTTTTTGAAGAAGTTTGCTGACATGATTTTCTGGAAGATCTGGATTTTCTTCTTGTCCAACAGCTTCATGAACTTCAGGATCAAAAGGAATATTTTCTTCTGAAATAGTTTCTAAACCGTGGTTTTTAAGGCTGTCGAGAAGGAGTTTGCGTGTCATTTGTATACCGAAAAGAATATCTTTACACGCATCATTATTGGCATATTGCAAAGCTAAATCAAGGTTATCAAGCGCGGGAATTATATCTTGTAATACATTTTCTGACGCATATTTAACTTGCTCTTCTTTTTCTCTTTGCATGCGTTTTTTGAAATTGTCCATTTCTGCAATGGTGCGCAATTTCAAATCTTCTGCTTCTTGCATGACTGTTGCGCAGTTTGGGCAGAGAAGATTTTGCATTGCGTCATCGTCAAGCTCAGTCGATTCGTTACTTACTTCGTCATCGTCGAGTTGATCTAAAATGTTTTGATGTTTTTCTGAGATTTCAATGTCGTCTTCACCAGATGTAAAAACGCCTTTATTTGTATAGGTATTTGGCATAATTTCCTCTATAAAAAATATTTACTATAGAATTTTAATCATAAGTAGGGGCTTGTCAAGAGAAATACATCTCTGAATAAAAGTTTGTTAGTTATCTTTTGAAAATAGTTTAGTATTTGGTTCAACACTATGCGTTACCCACATATTTGCACCAATAACACAATTATTTCCGATTGTTACACGGCCTAGCACCGTAGAGCCTGCATATACGATAACATTATCTCCCAAGATTGGGTGACGTAAATTACCTTTAACAAGCACCCCGTCTTCACTCTTTGGAAATGAAAGAG
>CAYJPB010000031.1:4722-11705 GCA_964371955.1 uncultured Desulfovibrionaceae bacterium
CGTAACGCCTTGATATAAACGACAATTTTGTCCTATTATACAAGTTTCACCTATAACAACACCTGTGCCATGGTCAATAAAAAAATTATTTGCTATTTGTGCACCCGGGTGAATGTCTATACCTGTTTGTGAATGCGCCATTTCAGCAATAATGCGTGGAATTAAAGGTACTTTTAATTTATATAATTCATGCGCTATTCTGTGGTGTGTCATTGCAAGCAAGGAGGGATAACAAAAAATTGCTTCTCCCGGCGAAATGGCAGCAGGATCACCTTCATATGCAGCTTTTGCATCAGAAGCTAATAAGTTACGTATGTTTGGAAGGCTTTTAATAAAAGCTGATGTCATGTTGTGTGCAACTGAATCTCTATGATTGCAATCGTTGGCATAGTCAGCGCAAGTAAAGCAACTACCTCTAATGATTTGTTCTTTAAGTAGGCGATACACAGAATCCAAGTTCGCAGAAATGTGGTAGCGGATAGATTCGGGATACACTTTCGATGTTCCGAAGAAACCGGGAAAAATAATTGCCTTCAATCTATTTACAATTTCAGTAAGCACGCTGACAGAGGGCATTTGCGAATTGCATGAGCTTGTGTGCATAACATCTTCAAGCAAAGTTGTTTCACAAAGTTCTTCTGTGATTTGGTCTATAATTTCTATGCGTTTTGGGCAAATTTCCATACATAATCCTCTATTGTTCTGCTAAGGCGGTTGAAAGATATTTATCAATAGAATCAGGCACGAGCGTTACAATGGTTTTATTGTGATAGGCAGAATTGTTTTGTAACAAATGTACAAGAGCAGCAATATTCGCTCCTGTTGAAATTCCGCAAGAAATACCTTCGTTTTGCATTAGTTCTTTGGCATGGAAAATGGCATCTTCAGTTGATACTGTAAGTATGTCATCTACTACCGCACTATCAAAGTTATTTGGGATGAACCCCGCGCCGATACCTTGAATACCATGACTGCCTACCTCTTTGCCGGAAAGCACGGCAGAGGTTGACGGTTCAACGGCAAAAATTGAAACATTTTCTACTTTTTCTTTGAAATATCGCCCTACTCCACTGATTGTGCCGCCGCTCCCAACACCGCTGAGAAAAAGGTCAAGCTCAAGTTTATTATCAATTAAAGAATTATGAATTTCAGGTGCGGTATGTTCATAGTGCGCTAAAATGCATTGTGGATTTGAAAACTGGTCGGGCATATAGGCATTTTCGGTAGATTGAAGAAGCTCATGCGCTTTTTTCACCGAACCTGAAATACCCTCTGAGGCTGGTGTCAGAACAAGATCTGCACCATAGGCTGCAAGAAGTTTTCGGCGCTCAATGGAAAGAGATTCCGGCATAACAAGCACGGTTTTAAGTCCAAATACACGTCCGACCATTGCAAGCCCAATTCCCGTATTTCCGCTTGTTGCTTCAATAATCGTACCGTTTGTCGAGATTTTACCCTCGTGCAAAGCTGCTTCAATCATTTTGAGTGCAACCCTGTCTTTCACAGAGCCACCCGGATTTCTGCTTTCAAGCTTCACCAATATTTTTGCGTTATATTTTTCAGAATATTTTTCTAAATAAACAAGCGGAGTATTACCAATAGTATCTTTGAGCGTTTTCATAGCGCATCCTTAAGCAAGAGTCAGAGGCATAAGTTCAATTCCGTTAGATTTTAAAACTTTAATTGTAGGTTTTAATGTTTCGGTTGAACAATTTTTTTCTAAAGCTTTCTTTATCAATTCGGGAATTACGCAACAAGGAACTTCCATGCGCACTACATCGAGCTTTGTGCAATTGGCTTCACGAAAAATTTCAGCCATTTTTTCCACAAGACTTTCTTTATTTTCCAGTCTGGGGCAACAAATTAAAACCGCTTTATTTTCAGTATATCTCTTATGAAAGTTCGCGCATGCAAAAGCAGAGCAATCCGCGGCAATAAGCAGGTGTGCATTGTGCAAAATCTCGTTCTTAGATGAAATAAGCGAAAGTTTAACTGGCCAATTTTGCAGATGTTGACTATTGATTTTTATTGTTTTTTTTTGCATTTGCTTTGTATCGGCTATTTGTTTTTCAAAGGCTTCTACAGCGCTATGGTCGAATTCCTCAGCTTCTCTTTCAATTATTTTCAGCGCATCTTTTGGGCACGCATTAAGGCAAGCCCCCAAGCCGTCGCACAATTTATCTTCACGGATTTTCAATTCATTATCTTCAATGAATAAAGCGTGTTCTGCACAAGAGGGAATACATTCACCGCAGGCATTACACTTTTTCTTGTCTATTTCAATTATTTTACGTACATTCATACTTGTTTGCTTCTATTGAGCTTTTCTTGGTTTGTACTCACATAAAGGCTCTTCACCCATGTGGTTGTCATGCATAGCAAAAGCTCTGGCTCTGCACCCACCGCATACTTTATGATATTCGCATACACCGCACTTGCCTTCATACTCACTTTGTGTGCGGAATTGTTTGAATATTTTAGAATTTTTCCAAATATCGGGAAAATGCTGTTCCTTAATTTGTCCGCAATCAAGCCCCAAATAGCCACAAGGCTGAACTTGCCCTGTATGTGAGATAAAGCAAAAGCCTGTTCCGCCAAGACAACCTCGTGTCATTGCGTCCATTCCAAAATTTTCACGAGTGACGGGAGTATTTTCTTCGTGCGCTCTTTGACGCATTATTCTGTAATAATGCGGAGCACACGTAGCTTTCAAGTGCATGGAGGTTGTTTTTCTGAAATCATAAAACCAGTGCAATACTTTTTCGTATTCACCCGCTGTTATTACTTCATCTTGAATTTCACTGCCGCGCCCCATAGGTACAAGCAAGAAAATATGCCATGCTACTGCACCAAGTCTTTCACATAATTGGAAAATTTCTTTGAAAGAATCTAAGTTCGATTTTGTAACAGTTGTGTTAATTTGAAATTCTACACCTGCTTGCTTAAGGTATTCAATTCCCTGTAATGATTTATCAAACGCTCCGGGAACACCTCTAAATGCATCATGGGAAGCGGCGTCTTTTCCGTCTATAGAAATTGAGCATCTCCCAAAGCCGGCTTCTTTAATTTGCTTTGCATTTTCAGCCGTAATGAGTGTGCCGTTTGGTGAAAGAACGGGGCGCAAACCTTTTTGGGTTGCGTATGCACCAAGTTCATAAAGATCTTTACGCATCATAGGGTCGCCACCGGTAAAAATTATGATGGGGTTACCAACTTCGGGAAAAGTGTCAATAAGCGCCTTGGCTTCTTCCGTGGAAAGTTCGCCTTCATATGGCTCAACGTGCGCTTCTGCACGGCAATGCTTACACGCTAAATTACAAGAGCGTGTCACTTCCCATGCGATTAGGCGACAGTTCGGTGCGTCAATTGGATGAGCACTTGCTGAATGTGTATTGTGTTGATTCATTTATAATATACCTTTAAGTATTAATTCTTCTGTGAAATAAGAAATGAGTATTTGTGCGCCTGAGCGCTTTAAACCTGTAAGCGATTCGAGTACAACCGCATTTTCGTCTATCCAGCCATTCTGTGCAGCAGCTTTTATCATGGAATATTCACCGCTTACTTGATATGCCGCCAATGGAGTATCAAAATTCGTATGAAGTGTGTGGATAATATCTTGGTACGCGGCTGCCGGTTTGACAATAAGTATATCCGCCCCTTCTTGAATATCTGCCGCCGCTTCTCGCAGAGCTTCTTTCACGAGGGAATAGTCCATTTGATAGCTTTTTCTATCACCGAACTGTGGCGCAGATTCAGCCGCTTCTCTGAAAGGTCCGTAGTAAGCGGAGGCGTATTTCACGGCATACGACATAATGGGAATATCTTCATAGCCTTTATTTGCTTCATCAAGAGCTGAACGGATAACCATAACTCTGCCGTCCATCATATCGGACGGCGCAACAATGTCAGCCCCTGCTTCGGCATGAGAGAGTGCCACACGAGCTAAATATTCAAGCGTAGCATCGTTATTGATTGTAAAATGATTTTTCACTTTGCCCGGCTGTAAAATTCCGCAATGTCCATGATCTGTGTATTCACATAAGCACACATCGGTCACTACAACAATATGTGGGTAGCGTTTCTTTATCATGTGTACCGCTTGTTGAACTACTCCGTTATCGTGATACGCTTCTGTTCCTGTAGCGTCTTTCTTTTTGGGAATTCCAAAGAGCATAACAGCGTGTAGCCCCATATCTACAACTTTTTCCAAATGCTTTTCAAGGGCTTTTACTGAAAATTGATATTGCCCCGGCATTGATTTAATGGGTTTTTTATACTCATTGTCTTGTGTATCTACAACAAAATAGGGCATAATAAACTGCTCTTTCGCAAGATAAACTTCTTTCATAAGAGCCCTTATGTTTGCAGTTCGGCGCAGTCTTCTTCCCCTGAAAAACGAAATTTCCATAAAATTTCCTCATTAAGCATAGTCTCTGAAAATAACAATAAGACATTCTTTAACTATTCGCAAGTGTAATAATAAAAAAAATTAACATGTTGATTTTATTGTTTGTTAAAAGGAATACAGTAAAAACACTTTGCTATAGCTATTGTGTATGTGATTAAAAACTCAGTGCATTTCAGAGATTGACTTTATAATAAAATAAAACTATAGTAAATCGAAAGTTGGAAAATATCAGATTTAAAAGGACAGAACTATGAAAATGACAGGTTGCCAAATTATTTTGGAATGTTTAAAAAATGAAGGGGTTGACACAGTATTTGGGTATCCCGGCGGTGCTGTACTCGATCTCTATGATGAACTCACAAACCACTCAGAAATTAATCATATACTTGTTCGTCACGAACAAGGTGCCGCTCATGCTGCAGACGGATATGCCAGAGCAACAGGAAAAGTTGGCGTGTGCCTAGTAACATCCGGCCCCGGTGCTACAAATACGGTAACAGGTATTGCCACTGCATACTGTGACTCTATCCCGATGGTTATTTTCACCGGTCAAGTCCATACACACCTTATTGGCAACGATGCGTTTCAAGAAGTTGATATTGTGGGCATTACACGCTCATGCACGAAACATAACTACCTTGTCAAAGATATTGATAAACTTGCGCTTACTATCAAACAAGCTTTTCACCTTGCCAGAAGCGGCAGACCGGGCCCTGTGCTTGTAGACTTACCTAAAGATATGATAAATCAAAAATTTGAATTTGACTATCCCGAATCTGTCACAATGCGTTCCTATAACCCCACAATTAAGCCTAACCCTCACCAAATTCGTAAAACGGTTGACAATATTATTAAGGCAAAATCTCCTCTACTACTCATCGGTGGCGGCGCAATAATTGCCAATGCGCATGAAGAAGTGCGCACCCTTGCAAAAGAATATGCTATACCCGTTACCTCAACACTTATGGGCCTTGGTGCATATCCAGGAAACGATCCGCTCTTTTTCGGAATGTTGGGCATGCACGGAACGTATGCCGCAAATATGGCTGTTTCCAACGCCGATCTGATTATTGCTGTTGGCGCGCGCTTTGACGACAGAGTAACAGGCTCTGTAAAAACATTTGCAAAAAAAGCTAAAATAATTCATATAGATATTGATCCTACATCTATCAGAAAAAATATTGAAGTAGATGTACCTGTTGTGGGCGACTGTAAGTTTGCTCTCATGGGAATTCTTGAAGAACTGGCAAAAACCGCCGAAGAAAAGCCGGATTATTCTGCATGGCTTGAAAAGGTGAACGCTTGGCAAAAAGAACACCCTCTTGCATATGTAAGTGACGAAAAAGAAATTAAGCCACAAGAAGTTATTGAAGCTATTGAAGAAATTACAAAAGGTGATGCAATATATGTAACAGAAGTTGGGCAACACCAAATGTGGGCGGCACAATTCCTTACTATAACAGAACCTCGTACATTTCTCACCTCAGGCGGACTCGGTACAATGGGCTATGGCTTGCCAGCATCTATCGGTGCACAAAAAGCACATCCCGATAAACTTGTAATCAACATTGCCGGTGACGGTTCAATTCAGATGAACAGCCAAGAATTTATGACAGCTGTGAGCCAAAAACTCCCTGTTAAAGTTGTTATTCTCAACAATACCTATCTTGGAATGGTGCGCCAATGGCAAGAACTTTTCTATAAGAAAAATTATTCTTCAACACCAATGGATGCTCAACCGGACTTCAAGCTTCTTGCCGAAGCTTATGGCGCTGAGGGCTACAGAGTAACAAAAAAAGCAGATCTTGTTTCTACACTGAAAAAGGCCTTTGCTTCTCCGCACACTGCGATTATTGATGTGCAAGTAAGCGCAGAAGAAAATGTATACCCAATGGTACCTGCCGGCGGTTCTCTCACAGATATGCTTTTGCTTTCTCCCGAATCTGCAACGCCATTACGAAAATACAGAGACGCAGTTCTGTAAATAAAAATAAAACGAAAAAGCCTCTGCACAATCACATATGCAGAGGCTTTTTTTATTTATCTAGAGCAGTCGCAACATATGTTGAGCCTGCTCTAGTCCTTTATCGTATTCAAAAAGCAATCATTTAACGAAACGGCAAAGCCGCTTCTATTCTTGCTTTTTGCCGTTCAATGTCACTTCGTTCCAATGAACGGGCTAGAGCATTCGCGAGGCTTATTTTTTATTACGAATGCTCTAGCCACTCATCAAAATCTTTTTGAGCTCGTGCCGAAAGCAGTGCTTTTCTCTCTTTCTTTTTCACCCTACCGCCAAGTTCCGGCATAAGTCCATAATGCGCATTTGAGGGCTGAAAGTTTTTCACTTCTTCTTTTAAATGGCCCAACAAAGCGCCGAGAGCTGTTGTAAGCGGTGGTTGAACAAGAGGTTTTTCTTGCTCTTTTGCTATAAGTGTGTGCGCCAACCAAAGCCCTGTTGCGATGGATTCTACATAGCCTTCAACGCCGGTAATTTGCCCTATCAAATAAATATTTTTGTCATTCATTAAAGATAAATCAGGGGTTAACACCTTAGGTGCATTAACATATGTAT
>CAYJPB010000031.1:11715-15234 GCA_964371955.1 uncultured Desulfovibrionaceae bacterium
AATTGAGCCATAGCGTAAAAATTCGACATTTTTTAATGCGGGGATAAGCCTAAAAATTCTGTCTTGCTCTTTGTATACAAGTTTTGTTTGACAGCCGACGAGATTATACGAACTTTTTTCTTTGTTTTCTGTGCGTAATTGAAGCACAGCCCAAGGGCGATGCCCTGTTTTGGGGTCGATAAAACCCACGGGCTTTAACGGACCGAAGCAAAGAGTTTTTTCGCCTCTGTCAGCAAGGGCTTCAATCGGCATACAGCCTTCAAAATGTATTTCTTTTTCAAAATTGTGCGAAGCAACTCTTTCACCCTCAACAAGAGCGTTCCAAAAAATTTGGTATTCTTCTTTATTCATTGGGCAATTAAGGTAATCTCCCTCATCACTGGCGTTTTCACCTTCTTTTTCGTGCCCATAGCGCGAGCCATAGAATGCGTATTCCATATCCACGGAATGTGCATCAATAATTGGGGCAATTGCATCGTAAAAATATAGCTGAGTATCGCCTATAACAGATTGAATACTTTCGACAAGAGAGGAAGAAGCAAGAGGGCCTGCCGCGATAATAAGTGGGTTTTCATCTGAATAATCAACTTCATCTATGCGTGTTACCTCTTTTTCTATAAGCGTGATAAGTGGATGATCTTTTATTGCCTTTGTAACATCACGCGCGAAAAGAGTTCTGTCCACAGCAAATGCCTTTCCTGCAGGCACCTGAACATTTTCTGCTTTATGCATCAGAGGAGAGTCAAGCTTACGCATTTCTTCTTTGAGTAAGCCCACGCCCGAAGAAAGAGGATCGTCAGAGCGGAAAGAATTGGAGCACACAAGCTCGGCAAAGTCCGTACTTTTATGCGCCTCTGAAAGTTTATGTGGTTTTTGTTCGTAGAGAACAACTTCAATGCCCGCATTTGCAAGTGCAAGTGCACATTCACAGCCGGCAAGTCCGGCACCGATTATCGTGTATTTCATTGGTATCTCGAAAGTTATAACTACATTTATATATTAAGTTAAAAACTACGGTTTTCATGTATTCTTTCTGCTGCTTGTAATGATTGCACACAGAAAAGATCCATTTTTGGGGAGTGGTCAAAACCGAGCAAGTGTGCAAAACCGTGTATAAGGAGTTGTTTTGCATAATCTTCTTTTGGCTGAGAGTAAAGAAAAGATTCACGGTTGAGAGTTTCAAAGCTCAAAACAAGTGAACCAAGAAAAGCTGTTTCTTCATTTTCTTCTAGTATGTCGGGAAAGGAAAGAACGTTTGTAGGAGAAGGGGATTGCAGGTATTGCTCATTTAGAAGTTTAATATCATTATCATCAACTATAGTAAGCTCAAAAGCAATGGAGAGAATTTTTTGGTGCGCACACACAGATTCGAAAAAGCGTAAGCAGTCTTGACGACTTAACGGCATTTGATGCCACAATCCTTTGAAAATTATTTCGACATTTTTTGTCATAAAGATTTAATAGTCTAAAATATACGCATCAAGATCATCTGCTGAACAAGAGCGACTCACCCAAAATGCGGAAGCCCAAATCATAAGTGCGGTGGCTTGCGTATCGTCTAATTTCTTTAATTTTGCTTCAAGGCTTGTGCGTGACGCTCCGTGTTTTTCATGTATAGCGTTCATTTCGCAGTAATCTGCCACACGTAAAAGAAGGTAGGATAATCTGGTTTGCTCCGGAGAAAGGCGTAAATCCTTATGCACTTCGATGATAGTTTTCAATTCTGCGGGGGTAAAATTTTGCTTAACAGAGCTGATTGCCCTATAAAATATATCCACCGCCCATGGTAAAATAAATTCGGCACCGGCACTCTTCGTGCGGAAGTAATCTTTGAGCCATTTTTCTTGGCTATCATTAATTCTTGCAGCTACTTGTGGCATATCTTCATCCTTCTAGCAGAAACAGAGTCTATTGATGCACTTCATATTTGAAGTGTGCTTTTGCATAACTTTTCTATTCCTTTTTCCTTCTTTCCAACAATTCGTTTTTTGTTTTAACGCATTTTGAAAAAAAACACAAGAGTTTTTCTAGAGTATTTTGCAGAAATATTTCTTTCTTATCAAATGCTTATGATAATATGCTGAAATTATATAATTTTTTGTACATAAAAAACAACAATAAAACAAAAGATATATGAATTTTCTACAATTGAATTGGGCAAAGACTTTGTTTGTTATCAAGAAAGTTTAAAAAATCTTTTACCATTTTTTCGTGGTCAAAGCAGAGAGGAGATGGCATATCGTTTAACGGATAAAATTTAGCATTTTTTGCATCATCACCACTTTTAAGAATTGAGATATCTTTTGCTTTACCGACAAATGTGATTGTCATTGTATGAAAGCGTGGATCTCTGTCGGGTTTTGAATAAACACCTAATATGCCTAAAAGTTCGACATCAAGATTTGTTTCTTCTTTCATTTCACGAATAGCAGCATGCTCGACTGTTTCATTCATATCAATAAATCCGCCCGGCAATGCAAAACCATGGGGCGTATTTACCCTTTCAATAAAAACTATTCCTTCATTTTTATCATAAATTATAACATCTGCCGTGGGAGCGGGTTGCGCAAACTTGCGTACTTGCGTATTGCAATTTGGACATAAAAGTGGTACTGCCATTGTATTTTCCTATACATTATATTTTGTTTGTATAGTTTCTACAAAATATCTCAAAATGTCAAATACATTTCTTCAAAGTGTCGTTTATGAAATGAAACCTCTGCACAATTCATTGTGTAAGGTTAATTTATCCATTGTTATCTATGATCGGTGAAACATCTTAACTGTGTCAAAATACTTTTTTCTTGCTAGGTAAATTTTTCCACATCGTCAAATAATTTAAAAAAAGTCTAAACTTTTTTTATACTTAATATCTCTATTTCTTTGATAAAACGCCACTAAATTAGTTGTTATTTAATTTTCAACTAGCTACAATCATTATCTATTTTCAATGAGGAAGAAATTGCCCACTTTTTTTAGATATAGAACTAAAATAAGCATTAAAGCAAACAAAACACTTTTGGCACGATAATTGCTATAGGGAAAACATACAAGAAAAATGCTTTTACTGTTCGGAGTATACAGTAAACAAAAAAACGGCAAACCATACAGCAAGGAAGCTTTGTGGTAGGTAGATATTCATGGAGGAATAACTTATGTCAATGGTAATTAATAACAACTTAATGGCGAATAGCACTCAACGTCTCTTAAATAATCACTATGCAGAGTTGAGCAGTTCAATTGAAAAACTTTCATCAGGTATGCGTATCAACTCAGCGGCAGACGATGCTGCGGGACTTGCAATCAGTGAGCTCATGAGAGCAGATATCGCTACATATCAACAAGGTATACGTAACGCTAACGATGCAATTTCACTTATCCAAACAGCTGACGGCGCAATGCAAGTTATCGATGAAAAGCTCATCCGTATGAAAGAGCTTGCAGAACAAGCAGCAACCGGTACTTATGATGCAACTCAGCGTTTGATTATTGACTCTGAATACCAACAAATGGCTTCAG
>CAYJPB010000031.1:15244-19137 GCA_964371955.1 uncultured Desulfovibrionaceae bacterium
GTATTGCTTTAGCGACCGAATTTAACAATATCAAACTTCTTGATGGTTCCCTCTCCGGTGTGCATGACGGGTCAGGCGCAAGTGCTGAAGATGGATTGTCAAGCACTGGACAACTAAAAGTCCACTTTGGACCGACAAACGAAAGTTCTGAAGACTATTACTATATTAGAATCGGTGATGTAACTGCTTCTGCGCTCGGCGTCGGTAATTTCTCTGATCCGTTAGATGCCGGTCACAATATTTCGACACAGGAAAACGCTCAACTTGCATTGGAAGCTATTGAAGCTGCAATTGTTTCAAAAGATAATATCCGTGCTCACTTAGGTACAATTCAAAACAGATTGGAAAATACAATTTCTAACCTTGAAATTCAAGCCGAAAACTTGCAAGCATCAGAATCCCGTATCCGTGACGTTGATGTTGCTACAGAAATGACAACATTTGTAAAAAATCAAATTCTTACCCAATCTGCGGTATCAATGCTTTCACAAGCAAACTCAATGCCACAAATGGCAGCACAACTTATCGGCGGTTAGCAGGAAATTATTACATTATACTCCAGTTTTATACAATACTATTAAGAAAACTCGGTTACCTAGAATCGAGTTTTCTTTGTATATCTCATGAGAAATATTGCACAAATTATCATAAAGACAATAATTTCAAAATCTTGTATTATTTTACATTTTTTTAAATTAGTGCTTGCTATTTATGCCTAACTGGGGTACAAGAAAAAAGTTCTGGGCTGATTTTTCAGTCTTGAAGCTTAACGTTATAAGTTTGGGGGCACAACATGGCAGTTGAAGGTTTACCGCATCCACTACTCTTTTCCGATTTTTTCAACTTGACTAAAATCACCTTGGGTGGTGTCGAGCTTGACTTCAAACACGTATTCTTTACGTGGATGGGACTCGCAATATTAGCGGGTGTCGGCTATTTAATAAAAAATAATATTCGTATGGTTCCGGGGAGGCTGCAGGCTTGCTTTGAGTTTCTTATAGAAACGCTTGAAAACTTTATCGTCGGAAATATGGGCGAGAAGGGACGAAGATTTGTTCCTTTACTCTGCGGAATTTTTATTTTTATTATCACAATGAACTTTTTAGGACTTACTCCCGGTTGCGATGCACCAACGGCTAACTTAAACACAACCGCCGCCATGGCAATTTTTGTATTTATTTATTATAACGCTATCGGTATCCAAACACACGGTAAGGAATATATCAAACACTATACAGGAACAAACAAAGCTCTTATTCCACTCATGTTCCCACTTGAAATTATTTCAAATCTTGCTCGTCCGCTTTCATTGACATTACGTCTTTTCGGAAATATTTTTGGTGAAGAAATGACATTGCTTATCTTCTTTAGTTTCGGCGCTTCCATTTACATCGGAGCCTTGATTGGAACAGTTCCTCTTTACTTCTTGTTCACACTTGCCAAAACTTTACAAGCATTTATCTTCTTTATCCTTACCTTGACTTACATCAAGGGTGCTCAAGCTCACGCACACTAACATTATGGGGAATGGCCAACTGGTCAAAAATTATAAACTACTTTTAGGAGTAAATCATTATGCGTAAATTGGTACTTATCGTTCTTAACACTGTGGCTTTCATTGCTGTTGCCAGCGTTGCTTTTGCAGCTGAAGTTGGAGATCTTGCAATCGGTCTTTCAACATTGGGTATGACACTCGGTATTGCTATTGCATCTGCCGGTTGCGGTTTCGCTCAATCCATAGCAATTAAATCAGCATGTGAAGGAACCTCACGTAACCCTGATGCAAGCGCTCAAATCTCACAATCACTCATTCTCGGTCTTGCGTTTATCGAATCACTTTGTATCTATGCATTGCTCGTAGATCTTATCTTGCTTTTCGCTAACCCATTCTTGGGATAGTTGCTTGCTAAATTTTTTGAAAGGAAAGATGTACATTTTTCCTTTCAAAAAATTTTTAATTTAAAAAAAGAATTTTGGTGTCACATTATGATAAACCTACAAAAAAATGAAAGAATCCCTCGTGCAACATTGCTTCGCTTAGCAACCTATCTTCAGGTGCTTGAACACATGCACAAAGAAGGCGTACAGGTAATTGCCTCCGACCCTTTAGCACAAGCCTGTGAGGTAAACGCTTCACAAGTGCGTAAAGACTTAGCCTATTTTGGAGAATTTGGCGTGAGGGGAGTAGGGTATTATGTGTCTTTCTTACTCGATGCAATTAAATCTTGCTTACACTTTAACCGAACATGGAACGCATGCCTTGTTGGTGTAGGCAATATGGGGCGCGCCCTCATTCATCACCAAGAATTTAGAAATAGAGGGCTTTATCTTGTTGCCGCATTCGATTGCGACCCATTCAAGATTGGAGAAAATGTGTACGGACTTGAAGTTTACTGTACAAAAACTCTTCCTGAAAAAGTCATTGAAGAAAATATCGAAATCGGCATTATAGCAACTCCCCCGGAGAGAGCACAAAGAGCGGCAAACCAATTGGTTGATGCCGGTATAAAAGGCTTATTGAACTTCTCCTCAGCGCGCATCACAGCTCCGGATGATATTTGTGTTGAATACATTGATTTTTTCCACCAAATATATGCGCTTACATTTAATATTTCTACAAAAAACTAAATAGTTTTATAATTGTGTAATAAAAAAGGCTACAATCTATATCTGAGATTGTAGCCTTTTTTTATAGTTTATTAACTATATAATTATTGTTGTGAAGTAAAGGTCGCGCCTCTTTCTTCCCAAACTTTATTTACTTCAAGAATAAGGCCTTGCGTAATATCAACACTTGGGCTGATATATGTAACAACTTGTGAACCTTCCATGATTATATCAAATTCGTTTGCAGCGCCATAACTTTGACATGCAATACCAACAATTTCAAAAAGTTCCATTTGCATAGCTTGTTGAATTGGAGCAATTTCATTTCCAAGAGCAACACGTCTTTCTTCAAAAGCTGCGGCTTGCGCTTCAAACTCGGCTTCTCTTTCTTGTTGTGCACTTTCAGAAAGCACAGCAGCTTGTCTTTGGTATTCAGCAATTGCTGCTTGTAATGAGTTTGCAGATGCTTCCAATGAATCGGTTTCAGAACCAAATTGTTCTTGCAACACTCTTTCAGCTGCAATAGCAACTTCTGATTGAGTCATAATCAATTGAATGTTAAACACACCGATATTTGCTGCAGAAGCAACATCAGCATAGAGAAAAAGAGCGGCACAAAGTAAAGTAATCTTTGTTAAAATAGTACGCATCGTATCAATTTCCTTTATAGTTTTAATTTATTTAGCTCATAATTGAGCAAAATTTCATGTAATATATATAGTAACAAAGCGAGATTGTCAAACAATTTAATCCCTACCAATTGAACAACATCCATAACAAATTCTGTAAAAAGCTCAAACAACAAGTTATAAATCTTCCAAAGTTAAAATCACTTAAATACTGTATTGAAGCATATATAAAAAAAATTTGAAAAAAAATGATTTAATGCTTGAACTTTATTGAAAAGTGATATATAAGGTTGCTTATGCAAGGCATTGAGACACTATTGAAATGCCTCTGTATACAATTATTGAGGGTAATGTGTAAGTATTTCACTAAGATGCATTACATTGAACAATACTAAACCTGTGGAGGTAAGGCAATGGCGAAACATCAAACGCCCAAGCTCGACCAGCTAGAGTCTGGACCGTGGCCTAGCTTTGTGTCAGACATTAAACAAGAAGCAGCAGCAAGAGCTGCAAATCCTAACGGAATTGACTTTCAAATTCCGGTAGATACACCCGAAGATCTTCTTGGTGTACTTGAACTTTCTTACAATGATGGTGAAACACACTGGAAACACGGTGGTATCGTTGGCGTATTCGGTTACGGCGGCGGTGTTATCG
>CAYJPB010000032.1:0-18564 GCA_964371955.1 uncultured Desulfovibrionaceae bacterium
ATTTCTTTGCCTATACGCACAGCTTCATTAACTGCGGTGAGGATAAGGTCTTCAAGCATTTCAGCGTCCGGGGTTTCAAGAACGCTGGGGTCAATGGTGATTTTTGTAAGCACTTGTTTGCAAGTCATTTCTACTTTTACAGAACCGCCGCCTGCTGATGCTTCAACGGTTTTTGTGTCTAATTCGTTTTGAACTTTCGCCATTTTCTTTTGCATAACTTGTGCTTGGCGTATAACGTCGTTCATATTTTTCATAATTTACTCCTGATGTATAATGTTTCAATCGATTTTTTTATTTTCGCAATGAATTATGTATGCGTTGAAAACCGTTTGAATTTCTTGAATTTTTTCTTTTTGTTCCAATTCTTTCATCAATTCGTGGCGAGCTTTTGGTGATTTATTTGTCGCCACTTCAATAATGAGTACTCTTTGCGCCCATGACTGCAAAATTTCTTGCAAAGAGGGTAAAAAGCCGTGTGCGTTGATTTTATTTGTTGTGATATATGACGGAGATTGCAATTTAGCAATTGTTATTTCGTCACGCACTTCAAATGTAAGAACGCACTGTTTTAGAACAGAAGAAAAGCGAGTATGCTCATTTACTATTAAAAAGTCAAGAAAAGCTTCACCGCTGAGAGTATTTTCTTCATTTTTTTGCGTTTCAGGGAAGATTTCTTCGGTTTTAGGCAATTCTTCTTGAATTTCTTGTGTGGGCTCGTCGATAATTGATGTGTCGATTAATAACTCTGTGGGATGAGCTTCCTCCATGACGGGCGCAAGCAGAGGTTCTTTCTTATTTGCGGTATACATTGTAGTATCAACGTCATTCTCTTTTGTTATCAGATGATTATTGGATTTTTTTTTTATGTCCTCTATGGTATCTTGAGGAATTTGTTCTACATCTAACTCTTTCAAAGGAAGTAGTTTTGGCAGAAGGGCAATATTTATCAGAAATAATTCCAGAGCAACGCCCGGTTCTAAGCTTGTAGTGATACGCCTTTGCGAGTCAAGCGTCATTTGCCATGCGCTATGGATAAGGCTTGGCGAAAAACGGTTTGCATAGATTTTATAACTTTCAAATACTTCGGCAGAAAGCTGTAATATATTCAAAGTTTTTTCATCGTATTGTTTTATAAGAAAGAATGTGCGCCACATTTGAGCAAATTCACGTAAGAAATAGGCAATATCGATTCCTTGTGAAAGCATTTCTTGGGTAATCTCAACAATAGAAAGAACATTATTCTCATAAATGGCATTTAATAAATTTTCAATAATTTCTGTTCCTGCAAGTCCAAGAATAGAGCGAATTAACTTTTCTGTAAGCGGATTTTGCGCAAGCGCAAGACTTTGATCGAGTAAGGAAAGCATATCTCGAACGCTGCCATTCGCTCTTTTTACTAGTAATTGCACAGCATTTTCTTCATATTGCCATTCTTCTTTGTCAAGAATATGCTTGAGATGTGCTTCAAGAGCTTTATCTGAAACCTGCTTAAACACAAAATGTTGACAACGGCTTATAATAGTAATCGGAAATTTATGCGCTTCTGTTGTGGCAAGCACAAAACGTGTATGCGCGGGTGGTTCTTCCAAAGTTTTCAATAAAGCATTGAAAGCCTCTTTTGTGAGCATATGTGCTTCGTCAATAATAATCACACGGTATTTCCCTTCTATAGGGGCATACTGCACAACATCACGTATTTTTTTTGCTTCTTCAATGCCTCGGTTGGAAGCACCGTCGATTTCCATCACATCAACGTAAGCATTTTGTGTTATTCTTTTACATGTATCACAAGTATTGCAGGGTTCGCCGTCTTTTCTTTTGTCGGCGTTTTCGCAATTAAGAGCTTTTGCCAATATTCTTGCAATAGTGGTTTTACCCACACCTCTGGTACCACTGAGAAGATAGGCGGGGGCAACTCTTTTTTCTGCCACAGCTTTTGAAAGAATGTTACGTATAGTTTCTTGTCCGACAAGCTCGATAAAAGATTGTGGACGATATTTTGCCGCAAGGGAAATACTCTTCATAAAAAAATCACTTTATATATTCGGGCAGATTCAAGAAAAGATTGATGGTGAATGATTGAATTTTATCCATAATTAATGGAAAAGTAAAAAGAAGCATTGCAAAAATTGTAATAATTTTGGGAACAAAGCTCAATATCTGTTCTTGGATTTGCGTAGCTGCCTGCAAGATACTTACTATAATACCCACAGCCAAGCTGACAAGCATAATAGGCAAGATAATCGATAAAGTCAATTCAATCGCAGAGCGCATAAATCCTATAACAAATTCGGGGGTCATACAACTATCCTTCGCTAATAAAAGCTGTTTACAAGCGAGCCTACAAGTAAATTCCAACCATCAATCATCACAAAAAGCAGTAATTTAAATGGCATAGATACCATCATAGGCGGCAACATCATCATACCCATGGCAAGCAGTATGGACGAAACACACATATCGACAATAAGGAAGGGAATATATATCAAAAAACCAATGGTGAAGCCTGTTTTCAATTCGCTGATAATAAAGGCGGCAACAAGCATAATTGTGGGCACTTCGTCAGTATTTCTTGGCTGATCCATCTGGGCTATAGAATAAAATATGGAAAGATCTTTTTCCCTTGTGTGCTTGAACATAAATGTGCGTATAGGTTCTTGTGCAACTTCAAGCGCTGTATCAAAATTAATTTCGTCTGCCAGATAGGGCTGAATGGCGGTATTATTTATCTCTTGCCCTACAGGAAACATAATAACAAAAGTCATAAAAATAGCGAGCGAGGAAAGCACTTGAGTTGGCGGTAATTGCTGAATACCCATTGCTTGCCTTAAAAAAGAAAAAACAATGATAATTCGTGTAAACGAAGTCATCATCATTACAATTGCCGGCGCAAGAGAGAGTATTGTTAAAAGAAATAAAATTTCCAGTACAACAGCAACGTTTTGCGGTTCTTCCGCGCCTCCGCTCAGTGTCAAAGCAATTGTCGGCAATGTGGCATCTGCCAAACTGGTTTGTGCAAAAGATATTTGCGGAAAAAACACAATAAGGCAAGACAAAAGAAAGAGCACATTATGTATGCTGAAAAGGGAAAATAATCTATCTAAGCACGTCTTCATAGAAAGTTCATATCCTATGTGTCTTCTTCTGTAAAGCTTTTAACTGTTTCTTCAAAGTTTTTTATATTTTCTTCTGCTTCCTCATTGGGAAAAACATAATCTTCGCTTAGAAGTGTTACAGATGTATCGCTCGCACCGATAAGCAATCTTTTATTCAAATATTTGACAACATAAAGTGTTTTTTTCGAGCCAAGCGGTAGTTGTGCTTCTAAACGCAAATCTGAGCGTGTAAAGTTTGACGTTTTGGGAACAAAATTTCCCTTGCCGTATTTACGCATAAACCAAAGAATTGCGTATAAAAAGAAAAGCATAAGCATAATAAGTCCGAGTGAAGACATGTAACTACCCCACGAAAAAGGATCAGATTCATCCGTAAATAAAGGGCTTTGTGCTTCTTCAATCAATTCCTCTTCGTTGGTATCCGAAAAGATGAACACTTCTTCTTCATTGCTTATTGTGCTTATGTTTTCTTCCATTCATAAATCCTTTTATGCAGTTAACTTCGCCACTTCTGTTTTGAGAAGTCAATGTGTGATGCATGAAACTATACTATTTTTACTGCTAGGGTTTCCAAAGGGAATTATTCCCTTTGGTCCAGCCGAAGGCGAATACTATTTTGTCAATATTCTCCTATTAAATCTTATCCCCACAATATAGTTTGTGAAGTTCTTTCCAAGAAAATACCACTCTTTACGGGAACAACACGTATTCCAAAAGCGTATCTTCCATTTTGACCTTTATTTTGATTTGTTTCGGCACATTTGTGCACGAAACCTCACTCACATTTTACGCGGAAAATGTTTCGTTCGCTAAAGCCTTTGTACGCTCCGCTTAGCTATACCGTCAAGATTCTTACTATCCCCACAATATAGTTTGTGAAGTTCTTTCCAAGAAAATACCACTCTTTACGGGAACAACACGTATTCCAAAAGCGTATCTTCCATTTTGACCTTTATTTTGATTTGTTTCGGCACATTTGTGCACGAAACCTCACTCACATTTTACGCGGAAAATGTTTCGTTCGCTAAAGCCTTTGTACGCTCCGCTTAGCTATACCGTCAAGATTCTTACTATCCCCACAATATAGTTTGTGAAGTTCTTTCCAAGAAAATACCACTCTTTACGGGAACAACACGTATTCCAAAAGCGTATCTTCCATTTTTCATTGCAATATACGTGCCGGAAAACTCTGTAACATCATTTTCAGTTTTAACGGGAAGTAGTTTTAGTACTTCGGGTTTAGAGGTGAAATCATCGCCGTCTGTTCTTCCCATCACCAATTGAACGTCTAGGTTTTCTTTGTCGATACCTGCATGAGTGACATTCACATTCACATTAAATGGTTGACCACACACAACAATATCACCGTCTATGCCGAATATTTTTATATCACTTAGTTTTAATCCGTGTACTTTTGACATTATTTCGTTACGCCATGCCGCATTGGCACGTGTAAGAGCAAAATCGTCTTTGTGCAATTCTTCGTATCTTTGTGAGGTTGGAGTATAGGATTTTTTCAAATAATCCGAAACCATACGAGAAGTGCTGTATTCGGCAGTTAATGTACGTAAACTGTTTTTTGCAATATCTATCCACTTATGAGGAATACCGGCAGAATCTCTGTCATAATACGTTGCAATAAGGTTTTCTTCAAGCAAAGCGTAGAGTGATTCGGAGTCGGCGTAATCGTCTTGCTCCATACGCATTACATTTTCTTCATTGACAACAGGTCCAATTGTCCAACCATTGTGCTCATTATATCCTTCACACCACCAACCGTCGGAAATTGAGAAGTTTATGCCGCCGTTTACAGGTACTTTTTGGCCGCTTGTTCCGCTGGCTTCGTAAGGACGACGAGGATTATTGAGCCATACATCACAGCCTTGTACAAGTAATTTTGAAACGGCAAGGCTATAGTCTTCAAGGAAGAACACTTTTCCGCGGAATCGTTCTTCACATGCAATACGCACAACATCTTGTATCAACTCATTCCCTTTTTCATCAGCGGGGTGTGATTTGCCGGAGAATACAAATACAACAGGTTTTCTTGTTTGTGTTATTATGCGTTCCAATCTGTCGGGATTTGCAAAAAGAAGGGTTGCTCTTTTGTATGGAGCAAAGCGCCTTGCAAAACCAATGATAAGCGTATCTGTTGTGAGCAATTCATTAAATTTATGAGAAAATTTTCTTTCGATATTGAATTTTGACATAAATTCTGGAATACGACTACGTATTTCGTCGATTAAAGCCTGTTTTTGCTTGAGCCTTGCATTCCAGAATATTTCATCGGGAATAGAGTATACATTATTCCACGTTTCATCCTCAACCGGTAAATTGTCCCATTCAGGTGAAACGTATTCGTTGAGTATATTTTTGAAAGGATCGCCCACAAAAGAGCAAGTGTGTATGCCGTTTGTGATATGTCCGATAGGCACTTCGGCAAGAGCAAAACCGTTCCAGAGGTTACGCCACATTCTGCGTGAAACTTCACCGTGTAACCAGCTTACACCATTTGATTTATAAGAAAAACGCAAGGCAAGAACAGTCATATTAAAGTCACGATTGTCTTTTTCTTCCATTTTACCAAGTTGAAGGAAGCTGCTCCAACTCATACCGACACTCTGAGCCCATGAATTGAAATAACGAGCAATTTGATCGACGTTAAAACGTTCGTTCCCTGCGTCAACAGGTGTATGCGTTGTAAATACGCATGTGCCCGTAACAAACTCCATTGCTTCGGGTAATGAAAGACTGTTTTCAAACATCAATTTGCGTATACGCTCTAAAATAAGAAAAGCTGAGTGCCCCTCGTTCATGTGGTATACGGAAGGTTCATAACCTAAGCGTTGACATAAGCGCACACCGCCCATTCCGAGAACTATTTCTTGACGTAAGCGTATATCTCTGTCTGCCTCATAAAGGCGTGCTGTAATACATCTGTCTTCATTGGCATTTGTGGGGATATCTGTATCTAAAAGATAGAGTTTTGCTCTACCTACACGTGCAATCCACACAGCGGCATGCACAATTCTTCCGGGCATTTCCATATCTATAATTATTTGATTGCCGTCAGTATCGCTCACCGCTTCAACAGGTAATGTGGCAAAATCGTTATAGGGGTATACAGCTTCTTGCTTACCGCCAGAGTTTAGAACTTGGCGGAAGTAGCCGTTTCTGTAGAGCAGTCCAACGCCGATAACAGGCAATGCCAAATCGCTCACAGATTTTATATGATCGCCTGCCAAAATACCCAAACCACCTGAATAAATAGGCAAACTTTCGTGTATACCGAATTCACAGCAAAAATAGGCAACTGGTTTTTCTTCGGTAATTGTTGTACCTATATGCTTAATGGGAACAGCCATGTATTCATCAAATTCTTTGAGAATACGCCTAAATTTTTCCATATAAATATGATCTTTTGCAAGCTCAAGCAATTTTTCGGGGGCGGCTTGTTCAATCATAAGTACAGGATTATGCCCAACTTCATTCCATATTGAGGGGTTTATTTCATAAAATAATGATTTTGCTTCAGGGTTCCATACCCACCACATATTTGAAGCAAGTTCACGCAAGCGAGTAAGAGTCGGCGGTAAGTCAGCCACAGCAGTAAAAGTGCGCAATAAAGGCGTTGTTGAAGAAGATGCGGTAAGCACTTTTGAAAGCAATTCTCTTTTTCTGCCACCTTTAAGGTTTTCACCGCGCAATTTAGCTTTTGCACTTGCCATTTCATAGGCTTGGCAGTAGTTGGGATAGAAGTGTTCCCACGTGCTTTGCTCTGCTATAGATCGCGCCGCTTTTCGCAGTTCAAGAATTTCATCGTCGCTTTTGTGAATATAATCAAGCAATGAGTTTTCTAATTTCTTCACTACTTCTGAATACTTCAAGTGCTGGCGAGGAATTACCACAACGCCGCTGTGTTCCACATCAAGTTCTTTTTCTTTATCTCTTGCCCAAATGCCGAAACCTGAAAGGTCGGTGGTGACTGTCGGAACACCATATGCCGCTGATTCGTGCGGAGTATAGCCCCAAGGTTCATACCAAGAGGGGAACACACCCATATCGCAACCGGCAAGCACTTCAAAATATTCCATATTGAAAAAGCCGTCGTGCCCGTCAAGCATTGCAGGAACAAAAACAACTTGCACATTATTTTCTTGCTTATTATGTAATCCAAGATAGTTGCAGGCTTTTAATATGCTGTCGTTGGGTTGATCGTACACTTTAAAAGGTGTTACAAAGTTTCCGTCACTGTGTGGGTTCGGACGTACATTTGGATCGCCGCTTACAGCTTCGGCATCAATTCCGTGGTGTCCGCCCATTACAAGACAAAGTGCAAGAACATTGATATCTGAACCGCGCAAAGAATTATTCATATTGGCAAGCGCTTCTAAAAAAACATCAACACCTTTGTTGTGGTATTCATAACGGCCGGATATAGCTAAAATCTTTGTGTTTTCAGGAATTTTTCTACGTAATAGATTTTCTACAGGTTTAAGCAAGCGTGCTCTACATTCGTCAGCAAGTTTTCTTTCTTCACTATAGTCGGGCATAACACGCAATTCTAAACCGTTGATTGTTACAAAATCCGGCTTTCTTGCCATAAATGCAGAGGCTTCAGTAGCGGTAATCTGACTCACTGTTGTAAACGCATCCGACTCTTTTGCCGCGGTGAGTTCCATGGAACATTTTGCGGTAATGCCGTGAGCCGCTGCTTCTTGTTTTGGATTGATGGTGGGCATTTCTTTATAGATATCCACATCTGTTCCGGCAAGTGCGCGCCCGAGCATGGTTGCATGTGTTGTAAATATTGTGCCGACTTCCGGAGTGAGTTGTTTCACAGCCAAAAGTCCGGCGCCGCACATCCATTCATGGAAATGCGCCAATGCACCCATATTGCGTGGTTGGTAATATGTTGACCATATAGTAGAAATAACTTCACCACATGCATAAGAGAAGAACACGGGTTCTTGATAGTCAAAACCGCCTGAAAGTGAATCTACGCCATATTTTTGCCATAAATCAAAAAGTATTTGATTTTTACTGTAACGATTAGCAAAATCAACAAGAATTACTCGTGGTCTGCCGGGAATATTCCAACGCCCGAAGCGGCAATGCAAATCTTTTGCATTGAGCGCACCTTTAATATGCTCCCACATCGGTTCATCAGTTTCTTCAAAATCAGGATTTTTTTTGAGGCTCGGCCCTAAAAGAAAATAGTTATCGCCAAATTCTTCTTGCGCTTGTAAAACTTTTGAGGTGATAACTTCGTATATTCCACCAACTTTATTACATACTTCCCAACTTACTTCAAAAAGGCTTGAAAAAAAATCATAATTGCTCGACATACGGCTCTCCTTTATTGTTGAACCTAATGGTTAAATTTTCATTTACACGTCAAATATCATTCAGCTTTTTTCTTCTTTTTTTGCACAACCGCTTGTGCACGCAATTTCACATCTGCTAAAATATTCATCATATTAATATATATATCATAAGGATTTTGTGCTTGTATACTATAAAATGATTCTTCACGAGTCGGAACACTATCTATTGCCATTGCCATAATGTATTCACTGCTTTGCAGTATACGCCACATATCCAACAATGATCGGCTTTTTGATTGTTTCACCATTTCTTCAAGCCCAAAGACTGTAGCCATAACATCGCTTTGCAAGTCATTATCGTAATATGAAGAAAGGTTTTTGCTTGGCTCAACCCATGCAGACATAAAGTGCGTATCGGCATTCTTTTGAGTGGGAAAGTTTGCTGCTTCACGTATTGTGACAAAGCGTATATACTTATCTTTGAGTATTTGAGCGGGAAGAGCTTGAAGAAAGTTGAATATTCCGCTTTCTTCATTATGGTGCATGCCAAAATGTTCGTACTTTGTAAAAATATTTACAACTTGGGCATCTTTTGCACTTTGTGAAACCCACTGCGCGTATGTGTCGGCATAGAGGGGATAATGCGCCCAGCTTCTGTCTGAAAAACGCAAAGCAATATCATCAGATAAGCCGTTGTTTCTGCATAATAATTTGATTTTTTCGCATGTGGCAGGTGTATACACAAAATTAGGATTTTGTTCATATAAAGCGGAACCGTCGGCAATAATTCCTTTATAGCCGGCTTCTTCCGCCCAATTTGCCAATTCATTGTTATACATAAGTTCGGGTGCACGTAAAACTTTGGGAATAACATTGAAGAGTTTTTTTATTCTTCTTCCGTGTTTTGCCACTTGTTCTTTAAGTTCAGCTTTGGAATAGAGAAAGGAAAATCCGTGTGCATGAGGTTCTGCCAAAAAGTCCACACAGCCTGTTTCTGCCAAAGTTTGAAAAGATTCGATAACTTCAGGGGCATGTTCTTCCAATAAATCGAGAGTTGTGCCGCTTATCGCAAAACTGACTTTAAATGCTTTTTTATATTTCTTTATGTTCTCGGCTATTATTTTATTTGCCGGAAGATAGCAGTTTTTTGCTATATTTAAAACTTGTTCTTCATTCGCTTCTTCATTGGCATAAAAAGGGTTTTCGCCGATTTCAAAAAAGGAATAATTTTTTAAGATGTATGGAATATGCACGGTAAAAACAAGACAGACGGAAGACATAGCTAAGCTCCTATGAGTGAATAATAGAGTGAATTAATGCTTTGCGCACTTTTATACCATGAGATTTTTTTCAAATCTTCGTGACTTTTTTTGACAACTGTAGATGACAATGCGGGGTAAGAAAGCATAGCGCAAATCTTGCTTGCCATTTCTTCCACATCCCAAAAATTGACTTTCACGCTGTTTTGTATAACTTCCCCCACACCCGATTGGTGTGACATAATAACAGGTGTGTCGTACACAATAGCTTCAAGCGGAGCAATACCGAAAGGCTCTGAAACGGATGGCATAACATATACATCGGCAAGAGCATACATTTTGTCCACATCTTCGGCTCGCATAAAACCGGGGAAGTGGAAAGACGAACCGATTTTTAATTGGCTCACCCTTTTTATCATGCGCTCCATCATATCGCCGTTTCCTGCCATAATAAAGCGGACATTATCCATTTTTTCAAGCACAAGTTTTGCCGCTTCAACAAAATAATCGGGTCCTTTTTGGAAAGTGACGCGCCCCATAAAAAGCACCCATTTTTCATCATTTTTAAGCGGAGTTGCTTGGTATTTTTGTATAGCTTCTTTCTTGGTTACGGCATTATGCACCACATGCACTTTTGAAGGATCTACTCCGTATCTTTCTATCACAGTTTTTCTTGTTCTGTGCGAAACGGCAATCACCAAATCGGCGTATTTGAGCCCATAACATTCAATGTCATACAATTGTGGATTCACAAGTTCGCCGGTTCTGTCAAACTCTGTCGCGTGAACATGCAGAACAAGAGGTTTTCCCGTAAGAATTTTTGTCAGCACGCCGGCAGGGAATGTCATCCAATCATGTGCGTGAATAACATCAAAATCTTCCCTGAGTGCAAGCACTGAAGAGGCTTTTGCGTATCTATACACTTCGCTGATTAGGTCTTTACCGTAACCGCCTTTAAGTGTTATGAGTTCTTCAAAGCTGTTTCTTTTATGCCATGAACTTTCCTCAAAAAAGTCTTTTTGAAATTGCTTAAAATCTTCGCTGTAAGTAAATTGAGTTGCATAGGGAGTAAGCAGACTGTCTACTCTTTGAAATGAAACATTTTCAAACAAAGTGTTTTTTGTGGATTGTTGAATATATTTTTCTTCATCTGTGTGAACAATTGTTCCCGAAGCAGATTTTAATTGAAATGTTGAATTGCCCGAGTCAACAGTCGGCTGTTCTGCGTTGAGAGCTGAGGGTAAAACAAAAATAACTTCAGTTCCTGTTTGCGCTAAACCTTGTGTCATTCCAAAACAAGCTGTTCCCAATCCTCCGCTGATATGTGGGGGGAACTCCCATCCGTACATCAAAACACGCATTAATATCTCCTCTTTAACCTTAGCATTTATTTCGGTTATAGTGTTGGCAAGTATAGTATTTGTTTTTTGCCTATACAAGCTTTATTGGTAAGAAGTTAGGGTGTAATTTACTCACAATTCGTATAATTAACTTCTGTTTTATTTTATCCTTTCGTGACAGCGGTTTGCACTTTTGCTTCCCACGCTTCATATTCTTTTGGGGCAATCTTTCTTAAGTTATGAATCAGTCTGAAACATTCACCCACACTCCATGCTTGTGCTATACAACCGTCGGGTAATTGCGGAGGATTGGCAGAGAATATTTCTGAAATACTTCCTATACCTGCTGTTGATAAGTGCGCGCCGTAAAGAGATTTTATTGTATTAAGTAGCTCTTTCGCCGCTTTTTCTTTATCGTCTGAAACTTTTATCAATGCATCGCTGTAGGCGCCCAAGAGCCATGGCCACACTGTGCCTTGGTGGTATGCACTGTCACGTTGCGTTGAATTGCCCTCATATTTCCCTTTGTAGTCCATGGAATGTTTTGAAAGAGTGCGTAATCCATAAGGAGTGAGTAAATTTGAACGCACAATTTCAACAACTTTTATTTGCTCTTCTTTTTCTAAAGGAGAGTAAGGAAGAGAAACTGCAAAGAGTTGATTTGGGCGTATGGACAAGTCTAAGAAAGAATCTGTTGCGACATCACAAAGATAGCCACCGTATGTATTTGTCCAGAATCTTTCTTTAAAGGCTTGCGGAAAAGTTTTTAAATATCCGTCGGCGAGTGGGAATGGATCTTTAAACTTTCTGCTCAAATAAGAGGCATAGGCAAGAGCGTTGAACCACAAAGCATTTATTTCAACTACATAGCCATAGCGCGGAGTCACCGGTTTTCCATCAACTTGCGCATCCATCCATGTGAGTTGTGTGTCTTTTGTGCCAACGTAAAGGAGGCCATCTTTTGAAACTTTTATACTGGGTATAAGTTTTTTGGCATTTTTTGTGTATCCTTCGATAATCGCTTTAATTGCCGGATAGCACACTGAGCGTAAAAATTCTCTCTCGACAGGGGCGTGAATTTCTAAATTTTGCACTGCCCACACAAACCATAAAGAAGAATCAACGGTATTGTAGGAATTTTTTCCGTCGGCAGAAAACATATTGGGCAATAAGCCATAACGAAGATGTTTCACCATGTTAAGCAAAATTTCTTTTGCTTCCTTTATTCTTTTTGTAGCAAGGCATGTTCCGGGTAGAGCAATAAGTGTATCTCTTCCCCACGCTTGAAACCAAGGATAGCCGGCAACAATTTCAAGATTTCCTGAAGGATCTTTACTTACAAAAGTTTCACTTTGCGCTTTTAAATGATCATATATAGACGTTTCTTCTTGGGCTTTTTTAATTTTCTTTGCGGCTTCAAGTACCCATAAATCGGAAAGAGGTTCTATAATTTCTTCTGTAGATGCAGCGAAGTATATAGGAGTATTTAACAGTACGGGAATTTCAAAATAGCCGGCGCTGTATAAATCTTCCTTCGAATCAAAGCCGCGTTTTTCTTCCACACTGTACTGCACGTTTTTGCACCAACACCCATCTTCTATAAAGTGAGAGTGTACGTCAATATCTGTTGACATATACAGGCGCGGCAATATTTCGTAAGGTTTAACGCTTATACCGTTTTGTATGTGGTTGACAGTCGGATTGAGTGTATCGTTTTCATATGTAAGCGCGTGCATTTCTCTAAATGCAAGCAAGGGGCGCACTTTAAGAGTAAAAGGAATATTCTTTGTGCACTCGATGAAGTATTTGATTAAAGTAATATTTCTTCCTTGCACCATGAGTACTTCACGGTGTATTATTGTTTCTTCAAACACATAAGTGGAAGAGGGAAAGCCTTTAATTTGAACACTGTCTAAGTGTTCGTGCCCTGTGGGATAAAAAAGATCGGGGTGCTTGCGGGTAGAAAAATTATATTCGCCGTCACTCGATACAAGCGCTTCTTCTAAAGTCGATAAAAGTACATAACGACTGGGGGGGCAGGCAAGGTTTACATTCAGCAATCCGTGATATTTTCTTGTGTTACAACCGAATACAGTTGATGAGGCATAAGAGCCTAAACCATTTGTCAAAAGCCATTCTTTGCGAAGTGCCTTGTTTTCGTCAAGTAACTGCGCCTTGTCAAAATAAAATTCCATACGTGACTCACTTATTTTTAAAGTAAATAAAAAAAATCTGTACTTTTTACTGAAAACAGTATATGTTCGGGAAACGTTGATAAGGCTTTTTAATTCAAGATGATTCTCATTTACCATTAACGCAATTAGATGTAAAGCGTTTAATTCCCAGACTTTAAAATGCTGTAATGTTGAAACATCTGCACAATTTATTGTGCGAGGACTTAAGGATAATTTGTAGGGGGAAAACATGTTGTATCTTACAGCGGATATTGGTGGAACAAATTCCCGTTTTGCTCTTTTTGAAAAAAATAAAGACGAATATACTTTCCTCCATTCCTTGTGGTGTGCAACGCAAGATGTGGTAAATTTTGGCGATCTTCTGCTAAATCTTAAAAATCTTAATACGGATTATGATTTAGAGCGTATTTCAGCTTGTGTTTTTGCAGTTGCGGGGCGTGTAGAAAATGCCAATACTGCAAAGCTTTCGCATGCCGATTGGGTTATAGACATCAAGCAGTTGCAAAGTGCTATATCTTTTTTTCCAAACTCTGTTATTGTCAATGATTTTTCTGCTCAAGCCGCCGCGTGTTGCACTTCATTAAGCCAAAAATTTATTCCTTTATTTCACGCAAATAATTTTTCCAAAACTCTTGCCTTTCCTCTTGCTATCTGCGGAGCGGGAACAGGTTTTGGCGCGGCGGCACTTTTTGGTAGTCAGGAAAAGCCTTTGCTTATGCCCTCAGAGTTTGGGCACACCTTTTTCCCTTTTCTCAGTAATAATAAAGAAGAGCAAGAATTTGCACAATATCTGTTTGACAAAACACATGTGGAATATCCCATGGTCGATAGTGTAGTCAGCGGTTCGGGCTTGTGCCACCTGCACACATTTTTGACGAATGAAGTAAAACAAGCACATGAAATAGAAGTTTCATCTCCTGCCTTTACTCGATTTTCACGTTATTATGCCCGAGTGTTGAGAGATTTTTGCATCACCGCACTTCCTAAAACTCTCGTACTGACAGGCGGTATAGCCGCTAAGCATGAGCATATTTTTAATGCTGTATTTTGGAAGGAGTTTACTGCTTCGCCTCATCACTCAGAGCATTTAAAGCAGATGTCTCTCTATCTCAATAAAGAAGAAAATGCAGCCCTTTATGGAGCGACGTATTTTTTTGATAAAAATATGTAATTTTTGCGTGAATTTTAGGGTTAATTTGGTCGTGAAATAATTCTTTACAAGCAAAAAAAAGTATATTAAATATATTAAAAATTATGTAGGTAAATACATTTTACGAAATGTAAAAAAACGTATATAAAAAAAACTTTAAAAAATGAGGAAATTATGCAAAGTACAAACTATTTTAAAGCATTATACTCGCTTGTTACAATTGTAAGTTCATCTTTATCGCCTGATGAAGTGTATGCAAAAATTGTAAAACAAGCTATGGAAACAATGGGTTGTAAAGCATGTACCATGCGTTTGTTAGACCCCACACAATCTGTACTTTTGGCAACAGCTTCTTGTGGACTTTCAGAAGGTTATATGCGCAAAGGGCCTGTTGAAGTTTCAAAAAGCGGCTTAGACAGCGAAGTTTTGAGCGGTAAAACAATTTGCTTGGCAGATGCCGCTTCAGACGGAAGATTCCAATATCCACAATCAGCAAAGGATGAAGGTCTTATTTCTGTTGTGTCAGTTCCTTTGCTCTTTGAAGGAAAAGCCATTGGCTTATTGCGCGTGTATACTGAAGATGCACGTGAATTTTCACCTGAAGAAGTGGAATTTTTGGAAGCAGTTGCGGCAGTTTCAGCCATTGCAATCCATAACGCGCGTTTATACGAAGAATTGCAAGAAAATTACAGATTGCATAATGAGTATACCTACCAAGTCTTTGAAGATTAATCGACACACAGCACGTGCTCACAAAATTAAAACAAAAATAAATTAATGGGATTATCATGAAAAAAACAAGAATTGCAATTAACGGTTTTGGGCGTATCGGAAGACAAGTTTTCCGTGCGCTTCACAATGAATACAGAGATCACGTAGAAATTGTTGCCATCAACGATCTTTTTGACGCGGCAACAAATCTTCATTTGCTTGAATACGATACAAACTACGGAAGAGCGCATTTAAACGCTGTTTTGGAAGACGATATTGCAACCATTGGCGATTGGAAAGTAAAGTGTATTGCTCAGCGTGACCCAAAACTTCTTCCTTGGGGAGATTTTGATGTAGATATCGTTGTTGAATCTACCGGTATTTTCCGCTCTGCAAAAGATGCAGCTGTGCATATTGACAGAGGCGCAAAGAAAGTTATCATTTCCGCTCCTGCAAAAGATCAAGATTTGACAGTTGTTATGGGTGTAAACCATGAAGACTATGATGCAAGCAAGCACCATGTTCTTTCAAATGCATCATGTACAACAAACTGCCTTGCACCTGTAGCCATGGTTTTGGAAAAAGAATTCGGTATTCAATCAGGTGTTATGACAACCGTTCACGCCTATACAAACGATCAGCGTATTCTCGACTTACCGCATAAAGACTTACGTCGTGCAAGAGCTGCGGCATGTAATATTATTCCTACTTCAACCGGTGCCGCTCAAGCAGTTTCAGAAGTGTTACCATCCTTGAAAGGAAAATTCACAGGCTTTTCTTTGCGTGTTCCGACCCCGACTGTTTCTATTGTTGACTTCACTGCAATTCTCAACACCAAAACAACAACCGAAGAAATGCTTGCAAAATTCAAAGAAGCTTCTGATACGTATCTCAAAAACATTTTGCAATACTGCGATTTACAACTTGTTTCTATGGACTTTAAAGGAAACCCACATTCTTCAATTCTTGAAGTGGAATATTCCTATGTGCAAGACGGAAATATGGCAAAAATTGTTTCTTGGTACGATAACGAATGGGGCTACTCAAACAGAATATGTGACTTAATCGTACACATGGCAAAACAAGGTTTTTAATATTAGGTAGAGGGGGGGATTTCTCCCCCCTGTAAGTCACGACATTCTAGTTTGATAGCAAACTACTTTTTGATTGGATTGTGACATTGATTATATTCGCCTGCGGCGCGCCCAAAGGGGATAATCCCCTTTGGAAACCTTATTCGTTTTTATGAATAAGCAAAGCTCGTACTGCGCTTTTATTGTTGAATAATTTTTTCAAAACTAGAGTGGCGTGCCTGCAAGTGTACTTTTTTAGAGGGAGCGTGTATGGCTATTGCAATTGAGAATTTTGCAAAAAAACCAAAAAATATAAAGTTTCTAGCTCTCATTACACTTATAATTGCAGCAGTAATTATCTATTTCTTGTTTTTCGATAAGAAGTTTCTAGTTTTCGAAAATGCACGTTTGGAACTTTCGGGTGCAGTTATATCCTCTCCATATGGAGGAGAAATTCAGCAATTGTATGCAACTATTGGCGAAAGCGTTTCACAGCAATCAATATTATTGTCTTTTGACCCCACTCCATTTAGAATTGCGCACACGCAAGCGCTAAATAATCTTAATCTCGCTCTTGCCGGTGAAAATGTTGATCAAAACTATATCTCTTTAGAATTGACGGCACTTATTGAGTTGCAGAATGAACAAATTGCTCAAGATCGCCTTAACGAAGAAATGTCAAGAATGGAGTATGAGCATTGGACAAACGAACAGGCTCGCTTGCTTGTAATAATGCGAACCCCCAATATTTCGCAAGATGACTATGCAATTGCACGGCAAGAAGAGGCCAACGCACGACTTATGAAAGACAGTGCGGCTGTGCGATTGGAAGAAATGTCTTTGATAAGGGCAGATTCTGAACGTGTTTTGCAGTCATTAAGATCTTCTGAGCAGTCTTCGCATCGCTATCAAACCGACATCGGCTTCTGGCAAGAAGAAGTGCTACGTACGCAAGAAGCAATGAATTTTACAGATTTCAAGTCTTCTTTGGAAGGTGTTGTTACTGATATTTATATCAGCCCCGGAATGCACACTGTTCCTTTTCAGCCTTTATTAAAAATTTCTCCGCCGGCACTTGAATCTTTTACGGTTTCTTTTTCGGTAAGTCTTTTAGATGCCGAAGGTATTCGTATTGGGCAACAAGCATTTTTTGAAGGTGGGGTGACACAGTTTGAAGCTCAAGTTGTCTCGATTACACCTTATGAATCAAGCGCTCAAATAGTGCTGCTTCCAACACATCTTCCACAAATAGTGTCAGACGATATTGGCATTGTTCGCATTACTGTGGAATAAGAAAACTATTTTTTTATATTATTTACTTGCGCTGAAAGAAAGCGTAACATCCTGAACGCCGCTTGTCGGAACAGGAATAACTGCATTTATTGAAAGCACATCGCGAATAAAATTATCAAAAATAGGGCTTGCAGAGGGTGAGAGAACTACGTAGCTGATGATTTCCCCTTGTTCGCCAATAAGCAGTTGCACTTGAACGCTGTATGCCCCACTTGGCAATTCAGAGGGGAGAATGAGATGAGGCTGTGCATTTGCCATGATTTGTTCGGCATAGTTCAACGGAGCTGTAGGGGAGCTTTCGTAATTTTGCGTGTCGGGAACAAAAGAACTTTGGTAGCTTGAATCAGGCGCAATACTTGAAGCAATGGGTAAAACATCGTCGTATACAAATGTCAAGCTCACTTCGGCACTTGGCATATTATTTGGTGGGGGCGCAAATCTTTGTGCGCGGGCAACAGCCGCACAGATAGCATCGTCAACTGTGTAATCTTGTGAAGAAGCGAGCATTTCGCACGAATACGGTCTGCCATCGTTGGCTATACGTATAAGCACTGTTGTGTGCCCAGTTGCTTCTGTAGGCATGGTATAATACTGTAAAACTGTTTGTAAAACAGTAGATGAATAGCCATTAGACATGTCGGCACTGGCAATAAAGGCGTGTGCATTGTGTGAAAAAAGCAGAAAAGTTGCACAAAGAGTTAGTAAGTGTTTTTTCATAATATATTCCTTAGAGATAGGCATTGTCTTTGAGCAGATAGTTCTGCACATAATCTTTTACGCCTTCTTCAAGAGTCATAAATGTATGAGGATAATTAATTTTTTCTAGCCATGACATATCCGCCTGAGTGAAGTACTGGTATTTTCCTTGCAATTCTTCGGGCATGTCAATGTATTGAATATTTGTTCTCTTACCCATAGCCTTAAAAACGGCTTTTGCAAGTTCGTTCCATGTGCGAGCTGTGCCGTGTCCTAAGTTGTAAATGCCGTTAACATCAGGATTTTGCAAAAGCCAAACAATAAGGCGTGTGATATCTTTTATATAGACAAAATCACGCATTTGTTCGCCGTCATTATACTTTTCTTTGTAGGATTTGAACAGT
>CAYJPB010000032.1:18574-19008 GCA_964371955.1 uncultured Desulfovibrionaceae bacterium
TTTTGAGGAGACCATTTTCCTGTATTTGTTCAACAGCTTTACACACAACACTGCGCATACTATCTTTGTGATATTCATTTGGGCCGTACACATTAAAAAATTTAAGGCTGATTAATGCATCGTATGCATTATTTTTTAATGTCCACATATCGAAAAGCTGTTTAGAATAGCCATACATATTTAAAGGTTTTAGAGAGGGAATACCCTCTTTATTATCGCTAAAACCTTGTTCACCGTCACCGTATGTTGCGGCAGAGCTGGCATTTATAAAACGTATATTTCTTTTATGCGAGGCCAGAAAAAGATCGCGCGTAAAATGGAAATTGTTTTCCATAAGGTAGTCGGCATCAGTTTCTGTGGTTGAGGAGCACGCGCCAAGATGAATGACGCCCTGAATTTCTTTTGAAAGACCGTGTTTGCGAACTTGCGCTATA
>CAYJPB010000033.1:0-18502 GCA_964371955.1 uncultured Desulfovibrionaceae bacterium
AAGGGGGTTACCCCCTTTGCCCCCGCCGGAGGCGAATACTATTTTTGTCACCATCATCTCAAATCTATATTTTAGCTATAAATCGGAATGATGTGGTGAAGCGGAAATGTTTTAAACGAAAGTGAAAAATACTTCCTTTCAAAAGAAATAATTGAAAAAAGACGAGGAATTTGAAATGTTAAAAGAAGAAAATATCTTGTTAGGGCAAAAAGCAGAATCAAAGGAAAATATTATAAGACTTTGTGGAAACCTTCTGCATAAATCGGGCTATGTAGCCGAAGAATATATCGAAAGCATGATTGCCCGTGATGCAGGCTTTTCTGTTGCAATAGGCAATTTAATCGCTATTCCGCATGCCGAGAAAGAAGCGGCTTGTCACATTAAAAAAACAGGCATGTGTGTTCTTACTTTTCCTGAAGGTTTTGACTGGGATGGAAATCAAGTGAAATTGGTTATAGGTATTGCGGCATTGGGTAATGAACATTTAGAGATTCTTTCAAATATTGTTGAAACTCTGGAAGAAGAAAGCGATGTGGAAACATTGATTGAAGCAAACAGTAAAGAAAAAATCATTGAAACTTTTACAGGTAAAAAAGCATAATCCATGATTATCACCCTTACACTTAATCCCGCCCTTGATAAAACAGCTACAATTGCCCCTTTAGTGCCGGGTGGACTCAATCGTATTCAATCGAGTACCATTGATGCAGGCGGTAAAGGCATAAATGTTTCAAAGCTTATCAAAACGCTGAACGGGAAAAGCATAGCAACCGGCTTTGTCGGCGGAAGCAGTGGCAGTGCCTTGCTTACTATGCTTGATGAGCTTTCTCTCACACATGATTTTATCACGGTTTCAGGCTCTACCAGAATTAATCTCAAGCTTCATGATACAGTAAACGGAATCACGGAAGTGAACGATCCCGGTGTTCAAGTGAGTGAGCACGAGGAACAAGCACTTTTAAAAAAACTTTTTTCCTATATAGAAAGCGCGCCGATGGGGTCAAAACCTTTATTTGTGCTTTCGGGCAGTATGCACAAAGATGCGGATAAAAGCTTTTATAAAGATTTGGCAATACAGCTAAAGGCAAAGAATGCCGACGTCTTTATTGATGCCGACGGCGAAGCTTTTAAAGAGGCTTTGCATGCAGAACCTGATTTTATAAAGCCAAATAAAGAAGAATTGTTACGCCATTTTGGCATAGAGAAAGATGTGACGAACGATGAGCTTATTGCTCTTTGTAAAAAGCTTATAAATGAACATAATGTGGGCATGGTGGCTCTTTCACTCGGACATGAAGGCGCTATTTTTGTGACAAAAGATACCTGTGCTTTTGCGCCTGCTTTAAAGGTTGAGGTTTCTTCAACTGTCGGCGCAGGCGATAGCATGGTGGGCGCTGTTGCGTATGCTTTTGCTAATAATCTCAGCTTTGAAGATACTATCAGATACGCAATGGCATGCAGTGCCGGCGCCGTAACTACTGAGGGCACAAAAGCTCCTTCACTGGAATGTATCAATACTCTTATTAAACAAGTAAGTTTTGAATATAAACAATAATCTTTAGAAGTTAAATAATAATTTTAGGTTTCAATGTGAAAGCATAAAGTTATTAATAATTATGCAATAATTAAACTGTGAATAAAACAAAAATCGATTTAAAGGTAAAAATTATGGGTACAAAAACCAGAGCAGTGCGCATGTATGGCGCTGACGATTTACGTTTGGAAGAATTTGAACTTCCTGAAATCAAAGACGATGAAATATTAGTTAAAATTATTTCTGACAGTATTTGTATGTCTACATATAAATTATTAAAGCAAGGCAAAGCGCACAAACGTTGCCCTCAAAATGTTGACACAAACCCAATTATTGTTGGACATGAATTTTCAGGCGATATCGTGAAAGTTGGCAAAAAGTGGGAAAATGAATTTAAAGTTGGTGAAAAATATGCATTGCAACCTGCTTTAAACTATAAGGGAAGCCTTGCATCTCCCGGTTATTCTTACGAATTTTTCGGCGGTGCGGCAACGTATTGTGTAATTCCGCAAGAAGTAATGGAATTAGGTTGCCTACTCCATTACAATGGTGAAGCCTATTTTGACGCTTCTCTTGGCGAACCTATGAGTTGTGTTATTGGCGGTTACAATATTATGTATCACACAAATAAAGTGAATTACGACCATGCCATGGGAATTAAAGAAGGCGGTAATGTGCTTATTTTAGGCGGTTGCGGCCCTATGGGACTTGGCGCTATCGAATACCCACTTGTTGCCGGCAATAAACCGAAAAGAGTTGTCGTGACAGACGTTGACGATAACCGTATCGCTCGTGCAAAAGAATTGGTTTCTGTTGAATTTGCCAAAGAAAATAATGTTGAACTTATCTATGTAAATCCAACAAGTTGCGAAGATCCTTATAAAGAGCTTTTAGCGCTTACCAATGGAGATGGTTACCACGATGTTTTTGTATATGCACCTATTAAAGAAGTGTGTGAACTCGGAGATAAGCTTATGGCATTCGACGGTTGCCTCAATTTCTTTGCCGGCCCCTCTAATTCAGACTTTACCGCAAATATAAATCTCTATAATTGCCACTATATTTCAACGCATATTCTTGGTAGCACAGGCGGAAATACAGATGATTTGAAGGAAGCTATAAAACTTTCTGAAGAAGGTAAATTGCATACAGCAGTTATGGTGAGCCATATATGCGGACTCGATGCTGTTGCAGACACCACTGCAAAACTTCCGGAAATTCGCGCCGGAAAGATTTTGAGCTATACTCAATTTGATATGCCTCTTACCGCAATCGACGATTTTGAAAAACTTGGGCAAACAGATCCACTTTTTGCTAAATTACACGAAAGTGTGAAAAAACATAAAGGCTTATGGAATGCAGACGCAGAAAAAATCTTGCTTGCGCATTTTGATGTATAATTAATTTTCTACATTTGTTTTATAAATAAAGCTCTTATTTCTTGTTGAGATAAGAGCTTTTTTCTTGAAAATTATTTAATTTTTATTGTAGATGATGATGGATTTGTTCAACACATGAAAACGAATAAGGTTTCCAAAGGGGATTATCCCCTTTGGGCGCGCCGCAGGCGAATATAATTCATGTCAACATCAATTTAAATTGATATTTTAGCTATAAAACAGATTGACAGATTGACGTGTGCCCTATCCGCGCTTGCAGAAAGAATATTGACTTTAGTGAAAAAACTGATTATTAAAAAGGCACTTTATAGAGATAAAGAGTATTTTATGAAAATTTATGATCAACATGTTCACTCCTCTCTTTCGAGTGATTGCACAGAAAAGCAAGAAAATTATATTGAATTGGCAATGCAAAACGGCATTAAACATTTTGTAACTACCGAACATTTGGATCTTTCTTGTATGTCGCTGGGCTTTGACGATGTGTATGATATCCATTTACAAGACGAACTGATTGAAAAATTTCAAAAAAAATACGATATTAAATTCCTCAAAGGTGTGGAAATCGGGTATAAATTTTCTCGTATAAATGATATTGAAAACATTGTAAATTCAAATAATTATGATGTTGTTATTATGTCTGTTCACGAAGACGAAGAGTGCGATTCAACCAGTAGAACTTTTCAGAAAAATCTTACAACAGCGCAGATTTATGAGAAATATTTGCATATCTATATTGATATGATGGAGAATATTTCTTGCTTTGATATTGTTGGGCATATTGATTTTTTGTTGCGCTATATAGACAGGGTCCGCATAGAAAAACACAAGGAAACTCTTGTAAAACTCTTTGAATTAATAATTAAAAACAATAAATCACTTGAGTTTAATACACGTTTTTTATATAGACACAATGATAGTTCATATGTAGAATATATTTTTGAACTTTATTACGCATGTGGTGGAAGAAAAGTTTCTTTGGGAAGTGATGCTCACACAAGTCGTGATTATATGGCGAGATTTGATGAAGCCATTGATATATTAAAAAAAATTGGCTTTAGCGAATTGACATTCTTTCAAAAAAGACAAGAAATCAGTGCAAAAATATAAAAAAAGGAATGTGCTTTTTGTAAATGTATACGCACATCCCTTTAAATTAATATTTGCTATCTCATCAAAAATAAGGTGTATTCTATTAGCTTTGTGAGATTTTTTCACGCAAAGAAAGAATTGCGGAAGGAGTTACAGACAACTCATCTAAGCCGATTGTGTTGAAAAACTCGGTAAGTTTCATATCATATGCCAACTCACCGCAAATTCCTGCCCAAATGCCGTTATCATGCGCATTTTTACACACAAGTTCAATCATGCGTAAAATGGCAGTGTGGTGAGTGTCTGAAAACTCAGAAATGCTTTCGTTTTGCCTGTCAACAGCAAGGGTATATTGTGTCAAATCATTTGTTCCCATGCTAAAGAAATCCACTTCCTTTGCGAGAAGGTCGCTTATCATCACAGCGGCAGGAGTTTCAATCATAATACCGATAGGAACATCGGGACTGAAAGGAATATTTTCGCTTGTGAGTTCAGCTTTAACTTCTTCAATTGCTGCCTTTGAGCGCAAAACTTCATCAACAGAAACAATCATCGGAAGCATTACATATACATTACCATGTGCTGAGGCGCGATAAATTGCACGGAGCTGTGTTTTAAAAATTTCCGGTTGCGTAAGGCAGATACGTATAGCGCGCATACCCATGGCAGGATTTTCTTCTTTGGGAAGATTGAAATAATCCGCTTGCTTGTCCGCGCCGATATCAAGGGTGCGGATAATGACGGGCTTATTTTCCATCTTTTCCACAACTTCTTTATAGGCTTTATATTGCACTTCCTCGGTTGGAAAGTCATTGCTTTCTAAGTAGAGAAATTCACTGCGGAAAAGTCCAATTCCTTCCGCATCATTTTTTAGAGCGGCTTCAACGTCGGCAACACTGCCTATATTTGCATACAACTTTACTTCTCTGCCTGATTTTGTGAGAGTTTTCTTACCACGATAGGCTTCAAGTTTTGCTTTTTCTTCTTCAAGCTGTTTTTTTCTCTCAATTTTTTTATCAAGAGTTGCTTTATCCGGATCAATAATTACCTCGCCTGTTTCCCCATCTATAATAGCAAGAAGACCGTCATATTTTTCTTCTAACGAACTTTCTAAGCCGATTATAGCAGGTAAGCCAAGCGTACGAGCGAAAATTGCGGTGTGAGAATTTTTACTGCCTTGCGCCGTGGCTATACCAAGAACTTTTTCTCTGTCAAATTGTGCAGTTTCGCTTGGTGTAAAGTCTAATCCTGCATAAATTCTTGCCTCGTCAACATTTTCACAATCTTGCTTATTAAGAAGTATTTCAATGACTCGGCGAGAAATATCTTGCACATCAAGCGCACGAGCTTTCATATACTCATCTTCCATTTCAGAAAATATTTGCGCAAATTGTTTTGCCGCTTGACTGACAGCGTATTCTGCGGAAGCTTTATTATCTTTAATTTCATTTACTATAGCATCACGATAATCTAAGTCATCAAGCATCATTTGGTGAACTTCAAAGAGCATTGCATTTTCAGCACCGAGCTTTTCTTCGGTTTTTTTTGCGATAATACCAAGTTGTTCAATGGCTTTTTCTCTGGCCTTTTCAAAGCGTGCCAGCTCTGCCTCAACGTCGTCAATGCTACAAAAGGCAATATTTAAATCCAGTTGGGCAGCAAAGTGAAGCTTTCCGATAGCTATACCTTTTGATACACCTTTCCCTTGTAAATTAATCATATTTTTCCCTTATATTTTCCGTGGATACAGAACAATTCATACACGCAAAATAAGGGTATATAATGTAACTCCTTATTCTGACAATGAAATTATTTCGATTTACTGTGCGGAAATGTCAAAAATTTATAAAAAATGTATTATAAGTTTTTTTCTAAAAAGTCTTTAGCGATGGCGCAAGCTTGTTCTGCGTCTTCTCCTTCAGCCGTAAAATGAAGTTCGTCGCCTTTTTTTGCCGCTAAAGCCATTACAGCAAACAATTTTTTTGCGTCTGCCTTTTTTTCGCCTTTTTGAATTATAAGTTGTGATGAAAAAGCTTGTAATTCTTTCACTAAAAGTCCGGCAGGACGTGCATGAATACCTTGTTCATCAGTCAGAATATAAGAAAATGAAGTCATAATGGTTACCTACCTAATAAGATTTTTATTGTCTAACAAATTTTAATAAAAAATATCACAAATCAGTTTAATAGTCAAATCTATAATTCGGACTTATGTTTGTGTCTGACATACACTGGTTAAAATTTTGATAAATTAATTGCTGAAAGAACAATGAAAAATGTTAGTTTAGTGTATAAATCATTTAAACGTAACATTTAGGAAGTTTATAGAAAGTTATGAGAATTGAAAGGACATTAAAATTTCAGAAATTTTTTTTATTGATTTATTTAAAAAATTGAATTAAAAATTATTTATTCATTTTTTGTAAATTCTTTTTTTGTAAATTTATTTTATGAAAAAATAAAGGAGAGAACAATGTTCGCTGAAAATTCACTCGCGAGTCTCGCACCCAAAAAAACTTATATCCCAAAAGCTAAAGTTCAAGAACAAGTCCCAACAGACGTATTTCTTAAAGCCTGTGAAACAGGGCATGTTTCTCTCATCAAAAGAACTATCGGGGACTCAAATTTATTGGTTCTTGTTTCTACCAGTGCCGGAACAACGGGGCTTTCTCTTGCGTGCAAAAATGGACATTTTGAAATAGCAAAAATACTATTAAAAGCAGGCGCAGATATTGAGTGTTGCGATGCCCATAACCATACTCCTGTCCATTATAGCATAATTGGCGGACACCATAAAATACTTAATCTACTTATCAAAAACGGTGCAGATATCAACAGTTTTGATAAAACAGATTCTTTTACACCACTTATGCTTGCAATCATGCATAGAGATTATTTCTCCTTACATGCTTTACTGGATAAAGTAGACCTAAGAGTTAAGAATCATAAAAGAGAAGATATCTACGATTATGTTCTTACGGAAAAGCATATCACTTCCAACGTGAAATATATTTTCTCTTCTCATCTTAACACTCGCGATGAATATAAGAAAAGAGAGCAAATATATAATATTCTTCTCTCAAAATCAGAAAGAATATCTGAAATGACTACAAGGCAAATGCTCGAATTCTTAGCATCTAACAAGCTTGAAAAGCAAGATGTGTACCACTTTGTTTTCCATAAAAGACACGAAACTATGCTCAATAACATTATTACAAAAACAAGCTTTACAAAAGATCTCAAGATTATACCCAAAGGATACGATAGAGAATATCCATTTTTCTTATTATGTGTCAAAGAAAATTTATGTACAGTTGTGAAATCACTCATAGAAAAAGGTGTAAACATCAACGCTCCTCTCGAAGCATTTGAAGAGTCTAAAATACTCAAACTTTTTAGCAAAGAAGAAATTGGGCAATCGGCACTTATGATTGCATACAAAGAAAGGCATATAGAAATGGTTGATCTTCTTTTGGAATATGGCGCTGATATCAATTATAAAGATAAAAATAATTGGTCTGTTATTGATTTCGCAAAAGAGAAAAAAGACAGGCCAATGGTTGAAAAATTTAAATTATTTGCCGATTAATTAAAACTTAGAGCGACAATTTTTTTGAAGTGTTATACATATAACCGTCTTTTTATGCGTGATGCATTAAACTTGCAATACCAATTTAAAATCTCTGAATAACAAATTGTGCTGAGGTCTCATATCAAAATAAAGCACAAATAGAAGAATATAAAAAAAACCCCGATAATCGGGGTAAATTTATAAATGGGGCGAAAGAGGAGGTTTGAACTCCCGGCCACCTGGGCCACAACCAGGTGCTCTGCCAACTGAGCTACTTCCGCCGTGTCCAGATGTATTAACCTGTCTTAGAAAAAAGGTCAAGCATTTTTTTTAGCGGATTTAAATTAGTAATAAAAACATTCACAAGATTTTTCTTGTCAAGTAAGGGAAAGCGTATTATTTATAAGTATGTCAGATAAACAATTGATATATGAACGAGCAATACTGATAGCGCGAAGCGAAAGCCATACGTCTATCGAAAAAAAAGCGCTCCGCAATGCCGGTTTTACAGAAGTAAAAGTCTATACAAGCGGCATAGAGGTGGCTTATGCTCTTTCTGTTGTCGATACAGAAAATCTTGTACGTAACGAACTTATTTTTTGTCAGTCTGAGTTTTCTGATATCGACGCGTTTCAGTTTATTGAGCTGATGCGCTTACACCCTTTACTCTACCATCAGCCCTTTGTTGCCATTTCGGGCAGCATCGAGGAGGGAGCACTTTTACGAGAGAAGGGCTTTACAAGTATTCTTATGCGCCCAATAGATATTTTTGCAATACAAAAAACAGCCAACTTGTGTAAACGTTTTGAAAATGAAAGATATAATGAACTTCTTGAAGAAATAAAGAACAATATATCACAACTAAGCCCTGATGCTTTTTTTGCGCGCTTGCATGAACTCACGCCGAAAAAGAAGAGCTTGATTGAAGAAACAACAGTTGAGTCGGCTCTCAAAGAAGCTTCACAGTTTTTGAGAGAAGGAAACTATGAAAAGGCAATTCCTTTGTTTGCAAAAGCAAGTGTAGAAGAACATACTGCACCAAAGGCGTATGAAGCGCTCTCTATAATCTATTCACAACAAAAAAATATTAAACTTTCCGAAAAATACTTGAGAGAGGCGATAAAAGCAAATTTTAACACAAAAGATTATCAGCGCATGCTAGATCTTTCGTATAGATACAAGCAAAAATTTCCAAGCCTTGAAATGCCTTTGGCAGAAGATTTTAACCGCATAATTAAAAAGCAAAAGTTTATTGAATGTATTGAAGCTTTAAAAGTTCTTAGACCTGTCTACCCACTTCAAGAAAGTATGGGACTTTTTATAGATGCTCTTCTTGCGCAAAATTCATACAAAGAATTACTCGATGAGTTTCGCTTGATTTTTAAGGATGATACTTCGCTTGCCTCCTTGTATGATAGGCTTCTGAAAGAAAAAACGACAAAAAATAAAAAGAGCTTTTTCTCTCTCAAGAAGAAAGAAGAAGCGCTTGTGCCAAAAGAAAATAAAATCGAAGCACTGCCTATAAGCACAGCACTTCTTTCTCAAAATAAGACAGAGAGCAAAACAGCCAAAGATGATTGGAAAAATATACCCCGTATTCCAAAGATTGACGAGGGCACTTCTTTCGGTTATCCTCCTTTGGACATGAAAGAGTCGAAAAGTATGGTATGGAATATCATCAAAGGCACTGCTTTAATGTATAAAAATATGAATAAAGAGAAAAAATAATGAAAAAAATCATGGCATTGACGGTGTTGCTTTTGTGTGCATCGGAAAACTCTTTTGCGAACACGCAATACACGCTTATGGACGCAGACAGCAACAGAGCTGTTGACCCACAAGAATTTTTTGCGGCAAATCCAAATATGTCTGAAATGGCTTTCCAGCTTATAGACACGGATTTAAACAGCGAAATTTCTCTTGAAGAGTGGGAAGCTTTTGTTGAAAATCATTCAAGCGCAGAAGGATTTATGCAGGGAAGCAGTTCAACAACCTTGCCTGCACAAGATGGTGTTATTCCGCCTAGTGAACCGATTGTTCCTGATGTTGTACCCATGGGTACGGGAAGTTCTGCATTGCAAGAGCCGAATGTTCCACTTGCGCCGAACACTTCAAGTGTGACGAATTTACCGCTTCTCTCTGCGCCTACGGTACAAAATCCATCGTCTGCAGCAAATCCGCAAGAAAGCACGGTAGGTACGCCGAATATTCCTCAAGTTCCCGCTCCTACTGTAGATAGTCCCTCTGTTCCGCAAGTAGAGCTTGCGCCAAGCAGAGGTTCGTCACTTCCCTTATTAATGCCCAACGAATAAAGCAGGAAATATGCTCGCAATTTTAGACTATCAGGCAGGCAATCAAACATCTGTCTATCGTGCGCTCAAGGCACAAAATATCGACTGTGTGATAACTGCCGAATCTCACGCATTGCACAGTGCCAAAGGTGTTATTTTTCCCGGTGTGGGCTCAGCCGCACAAGCTATGGAATATTTGATAAAGCATAAGCTTGACAATGAATTGAGAACACTTGTTGAGAATAAAAAACCTCTTTTGGGTTTATGTCTCGGGGCACAAATCCTTCTTGAAAATTCTGAAGAGCATAACACAAAAACGCTCGGCATTGTTCAAGGCACATGTAAGCATTTTGACGCAAAACTTCTTGATGGCGGTTCACCCATAAACATTCCGCACATGGGCTGGAACGCTCTTGAAATAAAGCAACAAAGCCCACTCTTTGAGGGCATACATTCAGGTGATGAATTTTATTTTGTACACTCCTACTATAATAAAGTTGCCGAAAATCTTATACTTGCAAGCACAAAATACGGCACAGAATTCGCTTCAATATATGGTAGAGATGGGCTGTGGGCTGTGCAGTGTCACCCCGAAAAAAGCGGAAAAGTTGGATTGAAACTCTTAGAAAATTTTGCCGCCTATTGCGATAAGCAACAGAAGCTTTAAAGGAAAAAACATGCAGAAAGCGCATTTATCAAAAAGAATTATTCCTTGCCTTGATGTGAGAGACGGCAGATTGACAAAAGGTGTGAAATTTAAGGGGAATATCGACATAGGCGATCCTGTAGAAAGTGCTAAAAAATACTATGAAGAGGGCGCGGATGAAATTGTTTTTTATGATATCACAGCCTCGCATGAAAAACGTTCGCTTTTTCTAGACGTTGTTTCAAAAGTTGCGGAAAATATATTTATCCCCTTTAGTGTCGGCGGCGGAATTTCCTCCCTACCCACTATGCGAGAAGTGCTTTTGGCAGGAGCAGAAAAAGTTTCGCTCAATTCTGCGGCGGTTAAAAATCCCACACTTATATCAGAGGGGGCGTATGCCTTCGGCTCGCAAGCAATTGTTGTTGGGATGGACGTTTTAAAGGTTGAAAAATCAGATATGATTCCCTCAGGTTATGAAATTGTTGTGCAAGGCGGAAGAGTGCATACAGGAAAAGATGCCCTTCAGTGGGCGCGCGAATGTGAAAAACTTGGAGCAGGTGAAATTTGCCTCAATTCCATAGATGCCGACGGCATGAAAACTGGTTATGAGCTCAACCTCACAAAATTATTTTGCGAAAATGTGTCTATTCCCGTTATTGCTTCGGGCGGTGCGGGCGAGCCAAAACACTTGAAAGAAGCCCTTGAAGTTGGCGCTTCCGCTGCGCTTATTGCTTCCATTGTGCATAATGACGAATATCCCATTCCCGTATTGAAGGATTATCTCGATAATGAAGGGATTAAAATCAGAAAATAGCAAAGTGTGTACGAAGTTCTCACATGCGGTTTTTCTTTTAAATTAACAAAGTTCTATTCAGAAGCTTCAGCCAGCTTTTCGGCAAGTTCGCGGCACAGTGTCACAAGTTCTTGGTTTGCACTTTGCGCTTGTGCTTGATTGTTAGCTTCTCTTCTGCCTATCCACTCAAAGATATAGAGTAATGTAGCATCGGAAAATTGAGAATTTCCGTTGTTTTGTATTTCACTGAGTATGCTTGACTGCATGGCTTCAAGTTCTTCACTTGCACGTTCAATTTCTTGTGAAGCGAGGAGCATTTCTTCCCTGAGAGCTTCTGTGTTTTCATTATTATAGCGTGCCTCTTCGTATTGCACTTGGATTTCTGCAAAATTGTTTTTTGTGGCAGTCATAGCCGCAAAAAGTGCAGAATGTTCTTGTGCTTTTTCTCTGAGGTTTGGTACGTCAATCACGCTTTGTGTTGCAGAGGCAAGACTGTTGAGATAGTCGGAATAGTCCTGAAACATTACTTGCTGCTCTTCTTGAGAAAGAGCTTCTCTGTCGCCCATGGGAACAGCGGCATAACTTTGCATATCTTCAATGAATTGAGAAGAATAGGCTGAATAAAGTCCTTGCAGCATTGAAGGGGTATATACATAGCTGAGAATATATTCTCTTGCTTGCGTGAAGCCGCCTGCCTGAGGAAGTTCTTTTAAATTTGTGCCATAGTAGATATTCATGGAAATTGGTGAGGCGTTTATGGTTCCGCTGTTTTCACCCGGAACATAATTGTTGACAAGATAGAGAGCAACATCACTCACAAAATTTCGTGAAATAACTCTGTCTTCAACAGAATTTATGCTATCCCCTGCAAGCTCTCCGTGGTATTCTTCCATGGCAAGCAGTTCTTCTTCTGAAAGACTGGTTGTGTTGGGGTTTTGCAAAGCGTTTTCAATTTCAGCCAAAGCTCTTTGGCGAGCTTCTTCGTCTTGCTGAGCTTGATCTTCGGGGTCTGCTTCGGTGACAAGGTTCAGCACAGGTGCATTTGCCGGTGGTTCAATAATGTTGCGTGAAGTGCCACTTTGATTTGTGCTTGCTTGACTTGGAGAAGTGGCTTGATTGTTGATTGTGCTTTGTTGCGCATTTGGAGTGGTGATGATTTGATTTTCTGTTAAAATTTCTCTATTGTCATCAATTTCTTGCAAAATTGGCTGTGCAGGTAAAGTTTCTGCTTGTATTTGGCTTTCTGTTTCGCTTTGTGCATCATCATTTTCGAGAATTTCTTGTTCTGTGCTATCCGTACTTACTTCTTGCGTGCGCAGTGTTTCGCCAAGGGGAGTTCGACTTATTACACTGTTTGTCTGTTCACCGACATTACGGGCAATTGTGTCGATTGCGGTTAAATCCATTCCCGTTATTTCTTCAAGTTCTTCTCTGTGCTCCGGTCTCATCTGAAACCAATAAAGGAAAGCAAAGCCGACAAGCAGTAAAAGGATAATACTTGCTATAATTACTGTAAGTTTTTTTGATTTTTTGGGTTGTGCTTGAATGTTTTCATCATTGTGGTCAATATCTAAATCTTGGTTCATATGTGCCCCATTTTATTCTAAGGTATAAATTTTTCTGAGGAAAACTTCATTACTTGTGCTCTCCTCGGAGATAAGTTCAATTGTAAGAGCCAATGGTGTTGAAATTTCCATATATTGCACTATTGATGGCGTGAGAGTGAGATTATATTTTTTTGAAACTTGGTATCTAAACCTATATGTGGCATTTATATTATCGAAAGGAATACTTGTGCCGTCTTCAAAAAAGACTGAAAAAATTATCTCTCCGTCTTGTTCTGAATCAACCAAGTTCACAAATACAAACTCAACTTGATAGTTATTGTCAATTATTTCGATATTCCAATCTTCAACGGTGATTTGTGTCGAGGCTATTTCGGGAGGATATAGCGGCTCAACGGGAGAGAGCAGGGCAATATTATCCGACTGTTCATCTTGAGGCGGTATGTGTTCAAGGTTTTCGCTATCGGGGTCAGAGTTTTCAATATTGTTTTCAACTATTATTTCAGAGTCTTCAACGAGTACTTCTTCCGAATCTTCAAGGATTATTTCTTGTGAGGAATCTATAATTTCTTCACTCATTTCTTCTGTGTTTTCGTCAGCAATGATTTCAGTATCTATAGTATCTTGAACACTTACAGGTTCGGCACTTTCATTTTCTGAACTTTCGTCAAGACTCACCTCGCTGATTGGCGTAGGTGATTCGTCTGTTCCAAGGGTGCCGTCTTGAAGAATTTCTTCTGTGCTTTGAATTTCTTCATTCTCGCTTTCAGAAATAAAATCTGTGTTTTCAGTTGGTTGCTGTTCAGATATTTCTTCTGTTTCGTCCTGCCAAAAGGCAACACTTTCAAAAAATGATGTGAGTTCACCAAGCTCTGATGTTTCTTCGGTATTGCTTACAAATTTTGAGGTGTCAACCGAAAAAGTAAGCAAAATAATTATTGTGACAAGCAATAGCTTTTTCATAAACTATCCTAATTATCGACAGTATTTACTACAAAATATATAATTTATAAATTCCTGTCAATAGAGAAATTAAAGACTAAAAATTACAATAGTAAAAAGTATTTTAAATCAATATATTAGCTTGTTAGACGATTTTGATAGCAAAATAAATTTTTGTTGCCATGAAGTTAACTATGGTATATAGAAATAAAAGTGCTTGAGGGTTTCTCAGTCACGCGAAAATTTAATGGGGATTTTTTATGAAAACAGTAAAAACTATTGAAGAAATAAATGCAAAAATTCTTTCTGGTAAAGCCGTAATTTTAACGGCGGAAGAAATGGTTTCTTTTACGAAAGACAATGGCGTGAAAGAAGCGGCTAAAAAAGTTGATGTTGTAGCCACGGGAACATTTTCCCCCATGTGTTCCTCTGGTATGTTTTTTAATATTGGGCAACCAGAACCCCCAATGATGAAATCTACAAAAATGTTCATCAACAATGTTCCAGCCTATGGCGGTATTGCCGCTGCTGATGGCTATATTGGCGTTACTGAACCAACGGCGGACGATCCTCTCAACAAGGTATATCCCGGTAAATTTTTATACGGTGGCGGACATGTGATAGAAGATTTGGTGAGTGGTAAAAAAGTGAAGCTCATCACAGAAGGGTACGGCACAGACTGTTATCCGCGTAAAAATCTTGAACGCGATATCACTTTGAACGATCTTCCTTTTGCGCAAATGATCAATCCCAGAAACTGTTACCAAAACTACAATGCGGCTGTTAACTTAGGTTCAAAAACCATACATACGTATATGGGCTCTTTACGCGCAAATCTTGGTAATGTGAACTATGCCACAGCCGGCACATTTTCACCGCTCTTTAACGATCCATATTTGCGCACAATCGGCTTAGGAACAAGAATATTCATGGGTGGCGGTGTCGGTTATGTGCTTGGAACGGGCACTCAACACGTTGCAGAACCAAAACGCGCAGAAAATGGCATACCGCTTACTCCTTCAGGTACATTAATGCTTAAAGGTGATTTAAAGGGCATGAATACACGTTATGTTCGTGGTGTATCATATTATGGCTATGGTTGCTCGCTTGCTTTGGGTGTGGGAATTCCTATCCCTATCCTTGATGAAGAAATGGCATTCCACACAAGTCAAGATAACGATGCAATTTTGTTGCCGGTGAAAGACTATTCACAAGATTATCCGCAGGGAATACCGCGTATTTTAGAACATGTGAGTTATGCGGCTCTTCGTTCGGGCTCTGTTGAAATTATGGGTAAAAAAGTTGAATCAACCCCGATGACTTCATATACGCTGTCACGCGAAATTGCTACTGAATTGAAAAAATGGATTGTCGACAAGCAGTTTATGCTTACGCAAGCAATTATATAAGTTTGTTTACATTAACTTTGTGGGAATTAGATATTTTATGAAGTTTTTACACTTTTTACTTGCTCTTTTGTTTTATATGTTTGCTTGCCCCTTTGCTTTTGCGCAAGTAACCGATTTTCGCCTTTTCTCGCTCGATGTGCCAGCAGGGTATACAACAGAAGAAATAAAAATCAGTAACGAGGGTGGATACGCCCTTATTCTTGAAAATCCAATCACTCAAAGCAATGTCACGATACTGTACGACGCTTTGCACGGATATTCATTTGCAGATGTTTTTCAGCAATATGCCGAATTGTATAATCCCGACCGCGTTGCTGATGTGCATTATGTTGACGGTGAAGGCTATGTTATGGAATTTGTATTTGACGGAAAAGATGCCAATGCCTATATCTTCCATGAAGATAATGCGTATTCCATGTATATCTTTTCCGGTTATGATTCCGACATAAACAGGGCTGTCAACTCCCTTGTGTGGAAATAATTTGTAAAAAGTTTTAATTTACAGAAGGAGAATTCTATGTCTAAAGTTCTTATTATCGGCGCCGGCGGTGTGAGTAATGTTGTTGTTCACAAATGTGCCATGGCAGCAGAAGTTTTTACTGAAATTCACTTAGCAAGCAGAACAAAATCTCGTTGTGACGCAATAGCGGCGGGTGTAAAAAAGCGTACAAACCAAACAGTACATACCTATCAAGTCGATGCAGACAATGTGCCCGAACTTGTAGCTCTTATAAAGAAAATTCAGCCTGAACTTGTGATGAATATCGCTCTTCCGTATCAAGATTTACATATTATGGATGCCTGCTTGGAAGCAAATGTCCATTATTTAGATACCGCAAATTATGAACCTTTGGACGAAGCGAAATTTGAATATAAATGGCAATGGGCATACCAAGAAAAGTTTAAAGAAAAAGGTTTAATGGCTTTACTTGGTTCAGGCTTTGATCCGGGCGTAACAAACGTTTTTGCCGCCTATATAATGAAGCATTATCTCGATACAGTAGAAGTTTTGGATATTATTGACGCAAATGCAGGCGACCACGGTTTGCCTTTTGCAACAAACTTCAACCCAGAAATCAATATTCGCGAAGTCACGGCGAGAGGTCGTTACTGGGAGCGTGGAGAGTGGATTGAAACCGACCCGCTTTCATGGAAAATGAGCTTTGACTTCCCCGAAGGGATAGGCCCTAAAAATTGCTATCTTATGTATCACGAAGAACTTGAAAGTCTTGTACTCAATCTAAAAGGAATTAAGCGTGCTCGCTTTTGGATGACTTTTGGCGATGCCTACCTCAATCATCTTAAAGTCTTTGATAATATTGGAATTACTTCAATTGAGCCTATGGAATTTCAGGGGCAACAAATAGTACCTATGCAATTTCTTGCAAAACTTTTGCCGGATCCCGCCTCTCTTGGCCCTCGCACAAAAGGAAAAACGTGCATAGGCAACGTAATGAAAGGCGAAAAAGATGGGCAAGAAAAGAAATATTATATCTACAATATATGCGACCACGAAGAATGTTATAAAGAAGTAGGCTCGCAAGCGATATCATATACAACAGGTGTGCCTGCAATGATTGGTGCTATGATGATGCTCAAAAAGCATTGGATGAAGCCGGGTGTGTGGAATATGGAACAGCTAGACCCCGACCCCTTCCTTGAGGCGCTTTCAAAGCATGGTTTACCGCATACTGTGGTGGAATTATAGTTTTTCGAGAAAGATTATCTTTACAGAATTATTCTTGCAGAATTATTTTTACGGGGCAAACCGCCTTTGTGAGCAATTTATCTATGGCTTTAACGCAAATACATAACACAGGAAAAAATATGATAAAAAAAGCAAGAGTTGAATTATTGGCACACACTCCTCAGCCTTTGGCTGTCATTTACAGCGCTTTTCGTCAATGTTACTTTAGCGGATTTGCCGGTGATATGTGGGAAGATATTCAAGAAGATGTCATCACAAAAGAGAAGCAAACAGAATTTATTCGCAGAGTTATGTCCTCGGGGCACGAAAGCCCTGTCGAGCATGTGAGTTTTACTTTTGCTTTGTCACACGTTTCTCGTGCTTTGACACATCAGCTTGTGAGGCATCGAATCGCTTCATTTTCTCAGCAAAGTCAAAGATATGTCGATGCGAAAGATTTTGAATATATCACACCGCCTCGCATAATGAACAATCCGAAAGCGCTTGAACGTTATACGCAATGTATGGATACTTTGGCGCAAACCTATGCAGAATTGCAAGAATTGCTTTCAGAAGGCAGTAAAAGTAAAGAATCTACAAACGAAGACGCGCGCTTTGTTTTGCCCCAAGCAGCGGCAAGTAATATTGTTGTGACAATGAACGTGCGCTCGCTAATGAATTTTTTTGAACACCGCTGCTGCATACGTGCACAATGGGAGATACGCGATGTGGCACATCAAATGTTGAAACATTGCAAAGAAGTTTTGCCTGAAATTTTTGAAAATGCCGGTGCAAAATGTGAAAGAACAAAAACATGTCCAGAAGGAAGATTGTCTTGCGGGCGTTATCCGACTATTTGATTTGTTTATAATTTGCTTAAAATAAACCTCTGCACAATTCATAGCGCAGAGGTTTTCTTTTTTAAAAGCAGAGAGAGAATTTTTCCAAAGAAGTCTAGGCAGAGCATAAACGAGTGAGGAAAAATTCTCTCAATATAATAATTAACTAAAAATTAGTACATGCCGCCCATACCGCCCATACCACCCATATCTGGGCTAGGCATCATTGGAGCATCAGCTTTTGGTTTTTCAGCAATGGCACATTCAGTTGTAAGAAGAAGTGAAGCAACTGAAGCAGCGTTTTGCAATGCGATACGTGTCACTTTCTTAGGATCGATAACACCGGCTTTAATAAGGTCTTCGTATTCGCCTGTTCCGGCATTGAAACCGAATCCATCTTTGCCTTCACGTACTTTTTCAACTACGATTGAACCTTCATAGCCGGCATTTTGTGCGATTTGACGGATAGGTTCTTCGATTGCACGGCGGATAATGTTCAAGCCTGCAAGTTCGTCATCGTCGCATGGTTTTACGCTGTCAAGAACTTTTGAAGCGCGGATAAGGGCAGTTCCGCCTCCGGGAACAATACCTTCTTCAACAGCAGCACGAGTTGCGTTCAAAGCATCTTCAACACGGTCTTTCTTTTCTTTCATTTCGGTTTCGGTTGCTGCGCCAACATTGATAACAGCTACGCCGCCAACGAGTTTAGCAAGACGTTCTTGAAGTTTTTCACG
>CAYJPB010000034.1:0-18446 GCA_964371955.1 uncultured Desulfovibrionaceae bacterium
ACGAACATTTCCACAAAATCTGAACCGGAAATTGAGAAGAAAGGCACACCCGCTTCACCGGCAACTGCTCTTGCAAGCAATGTTTTACCTGTTCCGGGAGGGCCTACCAAAAGCACACCCTTAGGGATTCTTCCGCCAAGTCGTGTAAACTTTTTAGGATTTGACAAAAATTCAACAACTTCCACAAGTTCATCTTTCGCTTCGTCAACACCTGCAACATCTTGGAAAGTCACTCTACCCTGCTCTTGATTGAGCATGCGTGCGCGCGAACGTCCAAAGCTCATCGCTCCGCCTTTTCCTCCGACACCACCGCCGTTCATTTGGCGCATAAAGAAAATCCACACACCAATAAGCAACAACATAGGAAACCAAGAGATAAGCAGAGTCATTAAAAATGAGGGTTCTTCGGGGGGTGCGGCATTAACAATTACACCGCTATTTAGAAGTTGAGGCACTAAGCCCGGGTCATCAGGAGAATAGGTTTGGAATTCTTCACCCATTATTGTTGTTCCCTTGATTACCCTTTCAACAATGGAAACTTCGGAAATATTACCATTTTCAACCTGTGCCACAAAATCACTGTAAGGCATTTGTGTATTTGTGGGAACAGGTTCACCAAACACATTGAAAACCATCAATGCGGCAATGGCGATCATAAGCCAGATTATAGAATTTCTTGAAAATTGATTCAATGTAGCCTCCTTCGGCAACACATATTTTTTAATGTATTTCGATATAGTAATACTACTTTTTTATTTTGGCAAGTTCTCAAAAGGTGATTTAAAAAATTTATATTTAACGCATTTGACATTAACTATCTATAAGAATATTATTTTTTTGGCACGTTTTTTGCTTATTTAGTTATTTATAAATAAATAGCCAATAATGTTGGCTGATACAAGAAAAGCATAAGGAGCATACTATGCCTATATCATTAAATAGTTTTACACAAAGATTACAAGCGCAAGACGTAAATCTTGACAAAAAAGTCTTTGCCAGAGAAGATGAAGTAAAGGAAAGTTCAAAGTTTTTTTTCTTTAGATTCAGTGCAAAGAAAACCGAAAATGATGCAACCGTTGCAAAATTTATTGACAGCATAAGACAAGACAGAGCTCTTGGCCAATACGCCAATGTTGCAAAACAATATTTGGATGAAGCACGTGCCCAAGGAAAGCCACTGACACTCAGAAATGTTCAAGGGGCGATGGAAAGAGTACTTAACCTAAGCGCAAGAGATCAATCCATAGTCACTAACACAGGGAGATTGCACACGGAGGGTAAAACTTCTTTTGCTTTTGCCACAGAGCTTCGTCGATACTGCTTAGAAAAACAAATCAACATTGATTTTAACGACAGGGATTCCGTAAAATCAGCTATCTGCTCTTATATGAGCGATGAAACTGCCAATAAATTGAAACTCTGCTGTGAGCTTTACGACTACCCAAACTTTTCAGATTTTATAATGAAAACAGTTGATTTTGACACATTATTTTCCAACTGTTTTGATGCCAACTATGGTGGTGAACATTATTTAACACTTGAAAACGCACTTGAAAATGTCATAACCGACGCTTTCGATAACTTTAATGATCTTGTAAGGCATATGCCTAAGGGTAAATTGGAAGAATTTAAAGGATTGCTCGGTGCAAAAATTGTAAACGAAGCCCTTAGCTTTACAAGGGAAGCATTGGCACAAGGCAAAATCAATAATTCAGAAGTGTTTAATTTTTTCAATAACATTGTAATGGACAATATGGCAACAGGTGCAAAAGTAAGCACTCCCGATGAAAAATTAAAATGTATGCACTCCTTTACACTTGCCAATAAAACAGGAGAAATTGCTCAAAATGCTTTACGTGAAGCCGGAATTCCGGAATTTTACGCTCAAGCTCTTTCACTGCATCCTTCATTTACAAATGCACTTTCCGATAAATTAAGCACGCTTGATTTTTCAGGCAGATTTCCTACAGACACTTTTATGCAACTTGCAAAAGATCTTTTTGAAGATTTCTTGGAAGAAAATAAAGTTGCCATTGCAAAATATAGAGTTTTTGCAGAAAGCGACGATTTTCCAAAACTTCTTCAAGAAATTTCACCTAACAAGAAAGCTTTCAGCGTTGAAGCAAAAGCACCTTTATTTATAAACGCATTTATTTCCGGCGAAGAATATATTGCTACGTTGATATCCGGCGATTCTATCGCCGATCCAAAAGCTTTTGCCACATATCTTACTTCTTTTACACAAAGCATTTTTTCGGTGTCTACCTTAGTATCAGAATTTGGCGGAGACGATGCCTTGGTTGTTCCTATGGTAGCTTTCAGTATGCATCTTCTTGATAAAGAATTTACCCCCAACGCAAACACGCTTAAAACAATAAAAGACGAATTAGGAGGTTTTTGCAGTGAGCTTTCCTCAATAGAATCATTTATACCAAAAAGCTTTAGCCGAGAAAAGAAATATGAAATAGAACTGCAAGCTTCCTCATTACGCTCATCAATATTGCGTATGGTTAATGGTTTTATGGCTATTGCAAAAGATAATGGGTCAATAGGTGATGACGGAATTGTTGCCGATGGGCTTAATGAAAGAGCCTATTTAGATAGCTTTTTTTCTCCTGTAGATAAAACTCTTCCAAGCCAGCTTCTTGTGGAAACCATGACTCCTTTCGGGCTTGAATTCTCACAAGATGCTACGCAAGCTGCTGTTAAAGCGAGTTTCTTACCGACTTCCACTGCAGGTGTGCGTGAATCTATGAAACCTGCAACTAAGCAATTATGTGAAGAAGTATTTTCAAGACTTGATTTAAGAAATACAATACACCCTCTTACGATTGACACTGCAAATATTCGTATTTCTGCCCATTCAGACGATGTTATAAGAGATCTTAAACTTCTTCCCGAAACTGCCACAAGTGCTGAAGTAGAAGCCGCTGTCAAATTGATACTTACAAGTCAAATGGAACGTGTGGCAACCACAATTCAAAGTATTCATCAAATGGAAGAGCTTTCTGACGCAGATAAACAAATTTTGGTAGATATAGTTCTTTCTGCCGGTGTGACACATAGGCCGATGATTGAAAGTTTTGCTGCCAATATGGTGGATATTCGTACTAATGTGATAGATATTTTGGCACAAGAAGGCCCCGGCACGAATGAACGTATTCAAAAAGCTATTGCATCATTCTCACAAATATATACAGAAATAATGCAACAGCATGACACCTATTTAAAAAGTATGTTGGATTCCAGAAGGGTTATACCTGCCGCACTCAATGTAGTACTTAATAATACCAATGCGTCACCCGCACATAAAGCGGCACTTGTCACAGCAATGGAAAGCCCGGAAATGATGACTTTCGGTAGAACAGCTTTCACTATTCAGGACAGAGTCAGAGGGCAAAAAATAGATGCTGAGGATAGAACTCTCTTAGATGTCGATGATGTGCTCTTATCAATCTTCACTACATCTCTGCAAGATTTTCACTCAGAAGCCAACTTTTATAATGGAACTTCAGCAGATGATGTTGAACTACCTCCGGGATTATATTCAGAAGAAATTACAGATTACAAAGAACTCACTCTTTCTGCATACGATATAATTTCGCCTCTTCTTGTGACAAACTCTGCGGGTAGAATCTATAGCCCTATTACATGCGCTTTACTTAATTGTAATACTAAACTGTCTCAAAACGATGCAGTATACATTAGCGGTTTATTCAGAAAAGTGTGTCCGCATGCAACTCCATTAGACATTCAAAATACTCTTGCACCTCTCTTTGTGGCAAAAAGTGCAGATTTTCTTGCGCTTCGGGCAAATGGTACTACTGTATCCGAGGCGGATATCTATAAAATATTGAGCGGGTTAAGTATGCCCACCGCATTACCTCCTGATGATATCGCAAGAAATATTGTAACTATTCTTGAATCAAAATTCAAAGCAATACAAGCGCACATTATTCCTGAAGATTCTATTTTACATGAAACTCCTTTACTGCCTCTGTCAATGCACATTACGCCTGAACTTATGGTCGATTTCTTTCTTGGTAATGAGATAAGCTTGCAAGAAACTAATTTTAATGCGCAATTACCCCCTATAGATGCCAATACCGCCGCCGACGGTTACGGTGCATTCTCAAATATTGACAAAATGGGAACAGCTTCAAGTATTACCCTTATCGACAATAATGGAAACGGCGGTGGCGTATCACCGCACCCTGAATTGGCTCATCTTCCACTTGCAGACAAACCTCATCTTCAAGAAATCGCAAAACTTGCAACAAACATAACTCAAAATGAAACGCAAAGATCACGTGTTCTGCAAACTCTCTCAGATATTCCCATTACAACATTAGATTCTCTTTGTGTCGGTTTAGGCGGTAAGTCATGTATAAATGATAACTTTGACATAACCGCAACTCAACAAGCAGATGATTCCGTTATTGTGAAAATCCAGTCACAAGAGCAGAACAATCCACAAATGAGTCTTGCCTATTCTATCGCTGTTAATGGCACCGTCACTTGCTTAAATCTTGATATGCAAAGAATACAAAGATAATACCTCTATAAACAATCATAAAACATATAATTAAATAAAGGAAAAATAAAATGGAAGTACAATCATTTATTACAGCACTCAGCAATGAATTAAAACAAGAATTATCATTGGATGGCAACAACAGTCTTATTCTCACTATTGATGAAATTCCGCTTCTTATTCAATGGCGCCCCGAACTAAACCTTTTTCATTTGCAAATGGATATTGGCGAAGTTTCCGCTATGGGTGGCAGAAATATTTTGGCAGAATTATTGGAAGCAAACTTTCTTGCCATCGAAACTGCGGGCGCGTTTATCAGCTATAATTCCACGATAGCTCACGCATTTTTAGAAAATTCAGTTTTCGTTCAAGGGCTTCTCGTTGAAGATTTCCTCAAGGAAATCGAGAACTTCATCTATGTTGTCGATGCGTGGAGAGTTAAACTTGACGAATTGAATAAAAAAGTAGAAACTCAAGCAATAAAAGATATAAAAGCGACTGCACAATCTTGGAATAATAGTGCCGATGCACATACGCAAGGCACTCAGGATTTTATAAAAATATAAATACTCCCCCTTTTTTCAAGACAGTGTAATCGCATAAGGGTGAAAAATGAGCAGTATTGAAAGAAATAATGTTGCAGTTATTATAACAACTTATAACGAATATGAAAAAACAGCAATTTGTCTTGAACACGTCTATGCGCAGAGTGATATGCCTCGGCGCATAGTCGTGGTGGATAACGGTTCTGACAATGAAATAATCGATAAGCTTTTAAATTTATGGAAAGCTTTAACGCAAAAATACACTCTTGAAAATCCTGTAGAAGTGTATTCAGACGATGTTTCTTATGCCCCCGCCGTTCTTTTGCGCAGAACAGAAAATGAAGGTTATGCCGTTGCTGTGAACCACGCTTTACGTATGCTCTTATACGATAAAGAAAGCAAAGCTTATTGGATTTTGCATAACGATACTTTCCCCGAAAAATACGCTCTCTCGGCACTTATGCGCCACACAGTCGAAGAAAAAAATAATGTAGAGACAGAATACCATATTGTAGGCTCAACAATTTTAAGAAAAGATTTGGATTTATTGCAATGTGCAGGTGGCGGAAAGTTTAGCTTTTTCACAGGGAAAGTGCGCTTATACGACGAAAATATATCACGTCTTTCCCTCAGTGACAGAGAAGATGCATTAAAGAAAATCAATTTTATTTATGGTGCTTCCATGCTTGTTCGTCGTGAAGCATTAGAAACCGTTGGTTTGTTTAATGAAAAATTCTTCCTTTTCTTTGAAGATGTTGAATTTTGCTTACGTGCGCAAAAGGCAGGGCTTCGTATAAACTGGGCACCGGGTGCTGTTGTTTCACATGTAGGCCCTACTCCGGGTCGTCCTGCGCCTGTGCGTTCTTTCAATCAATTGCCTATCAATGATGTAGAATTACCACAACTTGCGGACTATTACAATATCCGTAACAGATTTGCTCTTTTGAAGCAATTGAATCCACATTCCTATTATCTTGCAATGTTCACCTTGCCTTTACCTCTTTCTATACGTTGGTTTAAAGGCGAAAAATCTCGTTTCAATAATGTTATTAACGCCGCAAAAGACGGTATAAAAAGCTAGTGCTTTGCTTTATCTAAAAGTATTTGTATAAACAAAGAAAGTTGTTAGGGTTTCCAAAGGGGATTATCCCCTTTGGTCTCGCTGAAAGCGAATCATATTCTTGTCAACTTCTTATAAATAATACGCATTTTTAGATAACACAAACTACTAGGATATTTTAAATTCCACAAAATAGAAACACATTAAAAGGAGAAATTATTATGGACACATTAGAAGCTATTTTCACCCGCAGAAGTATTCGTAAATTTAAAAGCACTTCTCTTAATCAAGAACAAACTGAAACACTTCTTAAAGCCGCTATGTTCGCTCCAAGTGCCGGCAACGGACAACCGTGGGAATTTGTTGTTATAACATCTCAAGAAGGCAGAGATAAGGTTGCACAAATTCACCCCTATGCGCAAATGGCAAAAACTGCGCCTTTATGTATTTTAGTGTGTGGCGATACACAAAAATCAAAATACGCTGAAATGTTTTGGCAGCAAGATTGTTCCGCCGCAGTGCAAAATATATTACTTGCGGCACATGCGATGGGGCTTGGCTCTGTATGGACAGGAATTTATCCCGTACAAGAAAGAGTGAGCGAATTTACAACAGCCTTTAATCTACCCCAAAATGTGTATCCTCTCGGCTGTATTGTTATAGGTTATCCCGATCAAGAATTACCTAAAGCCGAAAGATATAACCCCTCTGCAATTCATTACGAAAAGTATTAAATTTTACAATTTTCCGTCTTTCATAAGAGAACCCGTGTACTTTGTTTCGTAACCGCCAAGGGTATTAATTCTCTCAATGAATTGTGGTTTTCTTATTATTTCCAGCATTTTCTGTATTCTGTGGTCATGTATATAGGCTGTAGGGAATACTAAATCATAACGCTCAAGCGCAAGTGGAACAAAACTTAAATCAAGCGCTTGAGCGGCTGCTTTAATGCCCATTCCGCAATCGGCATTTTGTGTGAGAACATTCGCCGCAACCGCCATGTGCGTAAATTCTTCCTTTGCATACCCATTAATATCTTCCGCAGAAATATTTGCTTCCTTGAGTTTATGATCGAATAAAATTCGTGTACCCGATCCTTTTTGTCTATTAATAAAGCGAACTTTTTTCAAATCTTCAATATTTTGAATATTGAGCGGATTATCTTTAGCAACAATAAGCCCCTGATGGCGCAAAACAAGATTAATTACCGTGAGATCATAATCTGGCAACATTGACTGTAGAAAAGGAAAATTAAAAGTATCTGATTCAGAATCAAACAAATGCATACCTGCAAGATGGCAGGCTTTATTTTTTAATGCACTTATACCGCCACTACTGCCGACATGGTTTGACGTGAAAGCGTATCCCTCTTTCATAAGCTCATCATGCAATAAATCTAAAATATTGTCGTGGCTTCCCACACAGACAAGTGTATTATTTAAAGCTTCACTTGGCTTTGTAAGATAGGCATTAATTTTTTGTCCTACCGCTATTCCCTCTGTATTGAGGGGGATTTGCGTATAAGCTTGTGAACGGCATACAGATGTAATATTTCCCGCGCCTCGTGGCAATGGACTTGCTATAAGTCGATTATCTACTTCACCCACAGCAAGACGAATAAATTCTTCTGTGCCCAATTTTGACACTATTTTTCCCGTGAGTTCAACTTCTCGTATCTTTTTTTCCGGTACTTGCTTATGCATACATTCACATAAAAGTGGAATAACAATTTCTTCTATGCACACAAGCGTAGAAACAGGATAACCCGGCGCACCTATTACAAGCTTTTCTGTGCATTTTCCTACAAGAGTCGGCTTACCGGGCATTGCGGCAATGCCGTGCACAAGCACTTCACCCTTTGCTTCGATAACGCTTTTTGTATAATCCTTTGTTCCTGCCGATGAACCTGCACAAAAAATTATTGCATGAAAATTATTTTCAAGCCCATATTGTAAAGCTTTTTCCAATTCTTCCACATTATCTTTCACGGGTTTTAGGCGTGTACATTCACAGCCTATTTCCTCAAGTAATGCACTGAGAAGTTGTGAGTTTGACTCTATAACTTCGCCTGCTTTTGGATGTGGTTTATCCATAAAATCGAGAATTTCGTCACCACTTGGAATAATGCAGATTTTCAATTTTTCATACACTTCAACTTCCCAAATTCCACCCGACAATAACGCGCTTATATCCCAAGGTTTTATATGTGTATTGTGTGCAAATAAAAGTTCTGTTGCTACAATATCCTCGCCAATACGGCGAATATGCTGATAAGGAAAGACAGGATTTTCAATATAAATTCCACCGTCTTTTTGCACAATATGTTCTATCATAACCACGGCATTAAAATCATGCGCAAGTGCATTTCCTGTATTCACGGCTTGACATTCACTGCCCTCTTTTAAAAAAATAGGTCTGCCTTCTCTGGCGGTAAATGTCGATTCAGCCAAAACTGCATAACCATCCATTGCCGCACAATGAAAAGGCGGAGATGAATGTTTTGCATATACTGCTTGAGAGAGCACTCTGTGTAGAGCCTTGTGCGAGGGGGCAATTTCTTTCTTCAGATAATTTTTAAAGTCAAAATTTTCTCTGATTTTATTCAGAGCTTGCGGAATTTCCAGTGTTTCTAAATAAATATTTCTCTTCATCTTTCTTTCCTATACATTCAGCAGTAAAAATTTCACTCTCTATTTTATAATGATGCAAGAAAAAATTTTCGGCATTTTCTTCTTGCTCGTTTTCATTATATACAGTATCGCCTATAAGCTCGTGTCCAATACTTGCTAAATGGCAACGAATTTGGTGTCTCGTTCCCTTAAATATTGTACAATCGACATATGAATTTTCCCCATCAAAATACAATTTCTCAACATGTGTACAGCGAATATTTTCTGCAATTTTTTCTTTTATCGCTTTTACTTTATTCTTTTTTGTTTGAATAAAATAATCAATCACGCAATCTTCTTGTAATTCACCCTCTACATAAGCAATATATTTTTTTTCAATAAGCCCAAGTTCTTGCTCATTTTTCCATAAATCATAGGCGTAGTCACTTTTTGCAGCTACCACAATTCCGGATGTTTGAGTATCTAATCTATTTAATAAGACAATATTTGGAAATTGCTTCATTATTTCAAGCTCTAGTGATGAAGTTATACTTCCTTGATAGGAAACAGTAGGGATATTTTTATCTTTATAGAAAGCTACAAAGTTCTCGTCTTCTTTTAATATTTCTAATTTAATTTCATTATTTTCTATATAACTTTCGATAATAGTAATTTCTTGCCCTGTACGCACCTTAAAATGCGCGGGACGGATTATTCCGTTCACAGCTACCCTACTCTCATCACACATTCTTTTTCGAGCTCTCAGCCCTAAATTTATGCATTGTGGATGATCTTCGAGAATTTTATCAAGACGATTATTATTATTATTTTCTGTTATTATCATTTTTTTATTACTGTTTGTATAATTTTTCGAGAGGGTGAAACCACGTTTTTGAGTCAAAAACGTGGTTTCACCCTCTCGAGCTCTCCCCCATTCTTAAAAACCAAACGGGTTTTGTGGTATTAAAATAAACCAGATATATTTCAACTTAAAAATATATATAAAAATATGTAAAAGAAGTTATTTAAAAAAATACTTCTGCTCGCATCTTATAAAAAAACAGCTTCGAATTTTCAATCGAAGCTTTATCCACCGCCACCAATATATTTCAAAATTATCTATGAATTATAGACATCGGCATTAAAAAAGTTTGACAAGGAAAGAGGGAGAGGGCACTGCCCTACGTTTGAGGGGGAAAACTAAGCATGGGAAAATTTCCTTTCAAAAGCATGTTTCCCCCCTAGGCATAATGCCTATCAAAAAATCTTCTTATTTATTCAAATCTTTGAGTTCGGCAAGCATTTTTGGAAGATCTTCGTGCATACTTTCGTCTGTAAACTGACAAGTACCCACTACTTTATGTCCTCCACCATTATATTTGAGCATAAGAGAGCCAACATCTACTTTGCCTGTTTTATTGATAACGCTGTATCCTACTGCAGCTGAGCAGCCTTTTCCGCCTTTTCCGCTGACTATCCAAGCCGATACATTTTGTTCGGGATAGAGGCTGTATATGATGAAGCGGTTTCCTGCGTAAATTGGATCTACATTTCTTAAGTCGGAAATAATAATAGTATCATCAACTACAGTGTGTTCTTTCACCATTGCGATGAATTTTTCGCTTTGTTCGTTATAGAGTTCAACACGTTCTTTTATATCTGAAAAAGACATAATTTCTTCAATTGTGTTTGTTCTGCACCATTCAACTAATTTTTCCATAAGTTGATAGTTACTGATGGTAAATTCACGAAAACGTCCGAGCCCTGTACGTGGGTCCATAATAAATCCAAGAAGAATCCAAGGATATTTTTGTGGATTGAGGATTTCATCGATTGTGAGATCGGCTGAATCAACTTTATCTACGGCAGCGAGTAGATCGTCAAATCTAGGAAATTTTTCTTTTCCACCGTAGTAGTCATAAATAACGTGAGCTGCACTTGGACAAGGGCGTGAATCGCCCTCAAATTTCTTATCAAAAGCTTGTCTTTCCAATTCGCTTGAATGGTGATCGAACCACAAGCCGCAACCTTCTACATAAGGCACATTTGCAAGGCAATCGTTAGAAGTAACTTCTACAAGTCCGTCTTGTAAATCTTTTGGGTGTGCAAATGTCCAACTGTCGATAATGCCGGCTTCTTTTAGGAAAACAGCGCAGGCAAGTCCGTCAAAGTCTGAACGTGTTATTAATCTCATAATTTACTCCTGAGTCTATTTTTGTAAATTTTAGTGTTTAAAAGATCTTTGCGCCGTGAAAACCATAGCACATTGTGGGTTTGCTTCATTACATGCCTGAACAACTTCATAATCTCGAACAGAGCCGCCGGGTTGAGCAATTGCTACAATTCCTTGCGCTAAAGCAGTGTCCACGCCGTCTCTGAATGGAAAGAAACCATCTGAAACCATTACAGAATTTGGTAGTCCACCTTTTGCTTCTTGCGTTTGTTTTTGTATTTCGGCAAGCTTTACAGCCCAATCATTATCAGATAATGCTTTTAATTGCAACTCATATAATGATAGCTTGTAATTTTCATACGATATAGTATCGGCATATTTTGTATAAGCTTTATGTATAGCTAGTTCAACGCAACCTACTCTGTCTTGTTCGCCTGTTCCGATGGCAACCGTTGCTCCATTTCTTGCAAATATAACTGAATTTGATGTCACACCAGCTTCAACCGCCCAAGCAAAAAGCAAATCTTCCGCTTCTTGTTTATTTGGTTTTCTTGCTATAAAGTCATTTCCTTCTTTATCTTTTCCGCTTGCAGGAATAAAGTCTTCAGCAGTGCGTATTCTATTTACAAAAGATTGTTGTAAAACCAAACCGCCGTCACAAAGGCTTTTGATGTCTAAGAATGGCGTTCCGCAATATTTTTCTAGATGTGCGAGTTGGGGTAATTCTAATATTCTTAAATTTTTTCTTGAAGCAAGAATTTCCAATACCCCTTCTTCATATGAGGGAGCGGCGACAACTTCAAAATACGAAGAAGCCAAAAATTCTGCGCTTTCTTTATCTAAGGTGCGGTTCACTATGACAGCGCCTCCGAATGCGGCAATCCTATCACAATAATAGGCTTTATGTAATGCATCAAATAAAGAAATGTCAGACCAAGCTGCCCCTGATGGATTATTATGTTTGAGGATAACTGCGGCAGATTTTTTTGTAAGATATTGTAAAATATTTACGCCATTGTCTACATCTGTGAGATTTGTTTTGCCGGGGTGTTTTCCGGCTTGAAGCATTTGCATTTCCGTAAGTGAAGAAACTATGCCTTCATTCGCATTTCTGTATTTTTTACCGTCTATTATTAAATCACCCTCAACAAATTCATAAAGAGCCGCAGGTTGATCGGGATTTTCACCGTAGCGCAGTCCACGTTCTTCGCTATCAATATTCCATGTACGTTTTTTGTATTTCAATTTTGTATCGCCAAATTCCAATGAAATTTCTTGCGGAAAACCATCTTGCACTATGTTGTGATACATTTTCTTTATGTCTGACATTTTTTACCCTCTTTATTTATTCGTCATCTTCATCGTAAATATTAACAGAAGCTTCTCTCATCGGCATAATAATAACTGTATAATCATTATCTTGTTCACCGCGTACACCGCAAGGAGTTTCTATACCTGTAAATATGAAAGTTATTTCTTCTGAAATAAAATGATCTAATATTTCTATAAGATCTTTTGTAGGAAAAGCAATTCTCTTTATTGTTCCTTCATATTTTATTTCTAATTGTTCTTTCGCTTCACCTACTCTTTGCCCTTGAGCAGATAACACTAATTCATTGTCTGATAAATCAAAAAAAGTGCATTTTTCATTTTCATAATTAAAAATATATACACGTTCCAATGCATCAATCATTTCTTTTCTGTTTACGGATAAGACTGATATTGAACTTGCTTTTAATGTTTGAAGAAAGTTTTGATGATTTGGGTACGTATAAAAAGAGCGTACAAATGACAATATTTCACTGCCGTCTTTATTTTTTATAAAAAGTTTTTTATCAGTGAAATTTATATATATTTCTTCTGTAGGTAACCATTTTTTTAGCTCATTCGTGTATTTCTTTTGTAATAAAAGCCCTTCATTCGGCAATAAATTCATTAAGTCTTCATTTTCAAAAACAGCTACAGCCAATTGATGACCGTTAAGCCCACAACAATTGATTGTATTATCAACTTTTGCCATATAAAAACAGGCTAATTGATCGGATGACTCATCATCAGAAATACAAAAATATGTTTTTTCTATGACTTCTTGAAAATAATCTCCTGACCAGAGAACTGCATTTTCTTCAGGAAAATCGTCTAAAGATTTAAACCATGTAGAATCGGCAGTAGCAAGTTTATAATGTCTTCTTCCTTGTTCAATATTTAATATCTTTGCTTCAGAATCATAATTGAGTTTTATATCACCGTTAGGAAGTTTGCGAATAAGATCTACAAATGCACGTGCATTTACACCGATATTTCCTTCTTCTTCGATAACAGCAGTATATTTTCCTGTAAATTCTGTAGTTGAATCTGTCGCCATTATTTGTATACAATTTTCTTTAACTTCTATCCACATAGAACGTAAATAAGCAGAACCTGATTTTAGAGGTATAATTCCTATGGCCTTATTTAGTCCTTCGATAATATCTTCTTTCTTAAAAGTACAAATCATAATTATTAATTCCTGTTGTTGTTTTAATGTGTGTGTTTTTTTGTTCCTAACTTTCCAAAACATGCAAAGTATAAAGAAAAAATATTAACAAATCAAGAACCTGTTTTCACACTTTTCGAAAAAAGTATTGTTTATTTTGTATTTATTTTTTTTCATGTTTTTTATGTTCATAATTTTTATTTATTGTGTTCTTTTTTGTGTGTAAAATTGTTCCTAACTTTATAAGTATATGATATGTTTTTATTCTTTTGGCAAAATTGGAAGAAATGTTATATATAAATCTCCTTGCCATTTACCAAGTTTTTTACCCATGCCAACAAGTTTAACAGGTTTACCGATAACAAAATCTCTGGGAAGGGTTATATCTACACTTCTTGAATCTTTTGTTAATCCTTGGGCTATTTGCAAGCGTATGCGTGCACCGGGAAAAAGTGATACTATAGGTAATCTATATTCTAAAGTATCGTCGATTTGTTTTCGCATCCATGACTTCATGTATCCGCCGACTCCGTTTGTGAGATCGACATCTACTGTTTTTTCACCCCATTCGACTTGTACTTTCTTTGTTTTTTTCTCTTTTTCTTTTTTTTCTTCTACAATATTATTATTTTTTATGGAGCTGTAAATATCTTCATATACTCGACGCGCAAAAGGATCGTTTAAAATATCGTGTAGTACTTCTTCTTGAGAGGGAGTTTGAATTTTTTCTTCTTGAGCTGGTTTTTTTTGCGTGTATACAGTTGATTTTGCTTTTTTACTTTCTGTTGTATACGCTTTTTGCGCTTTTCTTTTTAATTCTTCCTCTGTTTGTTGCGGTTTTGCATATGTTCTTTTATGTGTTTCTGTTCTTTGTTGTTTTTCTTCTTTTGTTGTAGATTGTGTAGATTGATTGTGTGTAGTTTCTGTTGAGCTTTGTTGTGATTGCGTCTGTTGTTTTTCTTGTGTTTGAGATTGTGTATTTTGTTTTGTTTCGTTTTGTGCGTGCGCTTTATATTTCTCGCTTGCCTTTGCTTTTTCCTCATTCTTGAATTTTACTTGATCGATAAGTATAACATAGGCTTCATTAAGCAGTTGAAATTGTCTATTAGCATCAGAATTATTTGGATTTAAATCCGGATGAAGTTCAAAAGCTCTTTTTCTGTATGCTTTTTTAATATCATCAAGTGAAGCATTTTGTGGAATTTGCAGGATAGCATAATGTTCTTTTGTTGCACGTTTCATAAATAATTCTATCTTTGTTATTTATTTTAATGTTTGATTTTCAACGCATTAGCCGCACTTGTGTCATCAATTTCTTTTATAAGATTGTTATTGTTTAAATATTCTATTGCTTCTTTTTGGAAATTTGCGTGTTTTGATGTTTTAAGAATACCCTTACAGTCAGATTTAGCCATTTCAAAACTTATACTATCTACTATATTTCCACGAAAGTATGGCCATGCTCTACATATATCAGGACGAGCTTTATGAATTAAACAGCTTTTTACATCATCATAAAAAATGCAGTAATTATCATTACTTGAACGCAATACTCTTTTATTGTTATGTATGTATGTATATTTTTTGTCAAGTTCATCAAGTGAAATATCAAAATATTTTAATAATCTTGGAAGATCCGTTTTGTTGTCAACAACTATTCCATTTTTGCCGCTGCAACAAATTCCACATTGAATACAATAAAATTCATGTGGTAACAATCTTTTGTATTCAGTTTTTATACATCTGTCTTCAATATATTTGATATTATGCGAATGTATATATTCACCTGCTTGTTTATTGACGATGCCTTCTTGTAACCAGAAAATTGATGGATGTATTTTACTTTCAATAGTTTCAAGTGCGTGTTCATAACAATATTCAGAAGCTCTGAATAAACAAAGTATATCAAGATTTATTTCTTTATCTTTGAGATATTCAGCTAATTCAGCTATGCTTTTAAATGTTTGCAGACCCCATACATTTTTACGTACAGGATGTATGGGAAAGATTGTGAAACCTCTTTCCATTAAATACTTTGCAACTCTGTCAACCGGTCGACCAACTTTATCAACAGCACCGACAATTGCAATTGTTTGTATATTTAAAAGTATATTTCTTAATTGATTATCAAACATTAAATCACCCTAAAAAAAGGGTTAACATAATTATGTTTAAAGAGCAAGTAAAGAGTTTTGACGAGAATAATTGACTTCTCTACTAAATAGCACATACTTTTTTTAAAAAAGGAGTAAAGTATGTATTTATTTTTTTTAGGCTATATTCTAGGAATTTTTTCTTCTATAGCATGGCATTTGCAAAAATCAGGAAAAATTAAACTTTTCTGGTATCAATGGATGCTCATAGCAATTATAATTTCAATTTTAGTGTATATTTTTCACAGATATATACATTTTGAAGTAGGCATAACGGAAGACACTTTCGCGTATACAATTCGCACTTTCCTAATTCCTTTAACTATTGCCACAGCTTTAATTTTTATTATTCCACTATGGTTAAAACGTAGAAAAAAGAAAAAGGAAATGTCATCATCTCATACAAACGAAAGTTGATTTAAATGAAAATACCCCAAATTTGGGGTATTCAGAAATATAAACCTTAAAACCTTTGCGGACGAGGAGCTCTTGGTTTAGCTTCATTTACTTTAAGTGTTCTTCCACCAAAAGAAGAGTTATCCAAAGCTTCAACAGCTGCTGAAGCGCCTGGTTCATCCATTTCAACAAATCCAAAGCCGCGTGCACGGCCTGTTTCACGATCGTTTACCAGTTTAACTGATACCACTGATCCAAACTCAGAAAATAAGCTATGCACTTGTTCATTTGTTGCTGACCATGGTAAGTTACCAACATATAAAGACTTCGTCATAAAAACCTCACAGAATAATTTTTGCAAGCAAACAAACACACAGAAGCAATGTTCACAGATTGCGATTTCTTTTAATATGTCAATATTTTTGTTTTTTGTCAAGAAAAAAAAATAATTTGTTATTATTCTTTTTTATCGTGGTTTAATGGGGGTTTATGACTAATTTTTCACTATAAATTATTTGAATTCAATAATTTTTTTATTTTTTTTTATTAATTATTTTCTATAATTAGTGAAAAGTGCTATTTTATCTTACTTTTTGTAACTTCTTTTATTTTAGCTTGTGCTTCAACCCAACTAGGCTCTATAAATAAACTTTTTCTTTCAGGATAAATATTTAATATTGATTGTGAATTATTTTGCATAATCATAACTTCTATTTTTTCATTATTTTCTTGTGCAAATGTTACCGCTTTAGGAGCGTATGAAGCTAAAAACATACCTGCTTCTTGAATTGTCTTCTCAGCAATAATTTCATTTGTTTTCGGACGGATAATTGCTAATGGCGATGGAAAGTTATTCACCCTCAAAATATAATCGTTTTCATTTTTTTTGTTTTCAATTTCAGCATTATCGTCTTTATTTCTTCCTATGACAAGCCATGTATTGCTATTTGCATGCCAAAATTGACGACCGATATTTGCAAGATGAAAATTATTTCCATTCACTTCATGCTTTTCAATTATTTGCCAATATCTTGCTGACGTATCTTTTTCAGTAAGTTTACAACCACCGGCAGGAGTTGGAATTTCTGTTATCCCTAATTTTTCTGCAAGCTGTAATTGCTGTTGCCTACCTCTACCTGAAAAATTATACAGGAGTTCCCTGTTTACTTTTCCTTCTATTTCAGGCTTTGTCGGTTCAAGGTGTAATGCACACAGAGGACGAATAAGAATATCTTTAATATCTGCATCACGGCGTATAACGTTTAACGTATCTCTTCTTTGTGACATTGGTCTTTGCCCTAAAACTTCACCGGATACTATACATTGAGCTTGATATTCTTCTATTAACTTTTTTGTATTTTGCATCATTAATATTTTGCAATCAACACAAGGGTTTAGAGTTGATCCATACCCGTATTTAGGAAAATTTTTCAATATGTTAGCGTATTGTTCACTTATGTCAATACTTTCTATATCTAGATTATATATTTTTTTCCAATTTTCTATTTTTTCCGGATTTCCAAAGAAAGGTGATATAAAATGTAAACATTTCACCTTCAAACCTTGTTCCTCAATAACTTTTGCGGCCAATATACTGTCTAGTCCACCGGAAAAGAGAGCCAATGCATCGTATGTATTATTCATATATTTTCTTTATATTTCTTCTGCTATAAGTGAATGGTTGTATGTATCTTTTATACGCGCTTTTATGATTGAACCTATTGGTTTTTCAGTTTTTATATGGGCTGTATTTCCATAAATATCGCGTGCCTGTGATGTTTGAGATTTTTTACTTTTTCCTTCAATCAGTAATTCTGTTTCTTTTCCCATGAAAGTTTTAAGATATTCTGCACTGAGTGAACGTTGTAAATCTTGTAAAATATCCAATCTATTTTTTTGTATATCTTGTGGCACTTTATCCGGCATTATAGATGCTTTTGTACCCGGCCTGTCTGAATAAATAAATGAATATGAAAATATTATCGGACTTTTTTTCATAATATCCAAAGTATCTTCAAACTCTTCTTCACTCTCTCCCGGAAAACCTACTATTATATCAGAAGCAACTGCTATATCCGGTCGAACTTTTCTCAGTTTTTCAATCAATGTTAGAAAGTATTCTCTACTATATTTTCTGTTCATTCTCTCTAATGTTCTGTTAGCACCGGCTTGTAAAGGTAAATGTATTCTTGGGCACAGTGTTTTCAATTCGCCGAATAATTCAATTGTTTCATCTGATAGATCTTTCGGGTGCGGAGTCATAAATCTCAATCGCTCTACTCCTTGAATTGAATCAATTTTTCTTAATAATTCAGGAAATGATATACCGTCATTTAGTCTATCCAATCCAAATGCGTTGACGTTTTGACCGAGTAATTGAATTTCTTTTGCTCCTCTGTCAACCCATGCTTTACATTCGTCCAGTATCGATTGCGATGAACGAGATTTTGGTTCTCCCCTTGTGAAAGGAACAATACAATATGCACAATAATTATCACAG
>CAYJPB010000035.1:0-3981 GCA_964371955.1 uncultured Desulfovibrionaceae bacterium
TTGCTCTCGATCCATTTTGCATAACCGTATCAAAATCGTGGCTGAGAAGATTTGTTGCAACCAAACCGAGGTTAAAGCCAAAATCATTTGCATATACAAGGCCTAAATCAAGGTTAACAGCTGTGTGTTCCATGGTATAATCGTTATAGCTCGAAAAGTTGAAATTGTCGACATCTGCATAATAATTGAAAGTTTGCACTTGTTGAATTTTTGGAGTTGCACCAACGTAAAGCGTACCACCTGCAACTTCAAAATCAGCAGAAAGCCCTACACCAAATTCATAAAGAAGCACGCCGAGGACAGAACCGCTTGATTGGAATTGATAAGGATTTCCTACATTATATACTGCATTTGTGATTGCATTGAGGTCGGTATCGGCATCAGCGATATGTGGAAGCACAACTGCTTCAAAGTTTACATTAAAAAATGGGTTAATTGATAGAAGAGAGGTAGAAATTGAGGCGGCTACAGCGGCATTACCTTGAATAAATGCACTATCGCCTTTGAAATTATTCAACATATTAATGACACTTTGCGCATTGGCTTCCGCTTCGGCATAGCTACTTACAGATGAACTTGTGCTTGCATTATACACATCAATAATTCCGTCAATATCAGTTAAATTGTCGATTAAACCGCCGTGATCTTGAAATGTCATACCAAATGTTGGGGCAAGAACGCCAATTTCAAAGAACATACCGTCAAATTTTGAACCGAGAGCAGGATTGTGCAAAGGTGCTAAAAGTGAGTTTGCTGTGGTTACGCCAATTCCGCCCATCGCCATTGAACGAGGATCAAAAGAATTTGACGCAAAGACAGGCAAGGCAAGGCTTGTGCTTGCTGCAAGAAATGCACATGTCAACACAGTTTTTTTTATAAAATTCATTATCATCTCCATTTTTAGAATTTATAGAATTTATTACAGTCAAAATTTTTATTCGTCTTTAGATAATATCTCTATCGTCTGATAATAATTATTCTTTAGAAGAACGCGTCTATAAATCACGCGCCCTGCATGCGAGAAATTTCCTCTGCAATTTGGACTGTATTAAGCGGATAGCATTTTGTATAGGTTTGATTATCCACAACTTCTTTTTCAACAAGAAAGTGTTTTTGTGCAAATTTTGCAAGATTTGCCCAATGTGTGATAAGAAGCATTTGCTGTTTTGAAGCCAAATCGTTGAGTCTTTGCGCAACTTTATTGAGCGTATTTCCGCCAATTCCGGCATCTACTTCATCAAATATCAGCAAAGAGAGATCGGAATGGCTTTGAAGTGAGGTAATCGCAAGTAAGAAACGTGAAAGTTCACCACCGGAAGCAATTTTATCAAGTGCTTGAGGAAGTTGGCCGGGGTTTGGTGCAAACAATATCGTATATGTGTTTTCTACCGAAACCTCCAAATCTTGAAAAGCACGCCACACTTCTTTTACGACAAGATTAGGTAAAATTTCTAAACCTTCATTAAACCCAAGCCCTTGAAGCTCGTTCTTCAGAAGAGCACAAAAAATTTGTGCCGCTTTTTCGCGAGCAGAATTAAGCCCAAGCAAGGTAGTTTGCAAATCGATGATGAGAGTGTGTTCTTTTTTATCGGCTTGTATAAGATCAAGTTCAGCTGTATCGAGGAAGTTTAAATTTTCTTCAATTTCTTTTTGAAGATTGAGAATTTGTGGAATGTCGCGCCTCAATTTACGTTTAAGTTGTGCAAGCTCAAAAAGTCTTTTTTCAATACTTTCAAGGTCATAACCTTCATCGTTTTCATATTTTGGCACATTACGCAACCTATTTTCCATGTCACGTATAACTTGTGTAAAAGATTCAAGAGTTTGTATATCTTCATCAAAAGAATCTTCAATTGCAGCAATTTGAGCAACAATTCTTGTCATTGCAGAGAGTTGCGTCAAAAGTGAGGGTTCGCTTCGCAAAAGTGTAAGACCGCTATCGTAGAGAGATTGAATTTTCTCAAAAGAACGAAATTCAGCGCGCAATTCTTCAAGTCTTTCTTCTTCATTTTCTTCAGGTTGCACTTTACTGATTGTTTCTTGCTGACTTTCAAGCAATTCTCTTTTGTCTCGCAATTCTTCAATTCTTTGAACAAGAGAATCTTTATACACGCTAACATCTTTTAATTGCAAAAGAATGGATTTTTTCTCTTCAAGTAAAACTTTAGCATTTTCTTCAAGATATTCATCTACAAGTTTTGCTTGAAAACTTGCTTGCAAAAGTTTTTGCTGTCCGTGCTGTGAGGCATGAAGAATAAGATTTTGACGCATATTTTTAATAGTATCTTGCGTGGTTGCATTGCCATTAAGAAAGAAGCGACTTCTGCCTGTTTCTGCAATAAGTTCTCGGCGGATAATTATTTCTTCATCATTATGATAAAATATAACTTCAACTTCTGCCTTTTCTGCATGCGGGCGGATGAGCGATGTTTCAAGCTTTTCACCAAGTACAAAATTTAACGCCTTGATAATAAAGGATTTTCCTGCTCCCGTTTCACCGGTAAGCACATTCATTCCTTTGGTAAAATCAAGCTGCATATCTTCAATAAGCGCAAGATTTTTTATATGAAGAAATTCTAACATAGTATCCTCAAGTTAAGTCTTAAATAAAGCTAATCAAGTATATTCTCTAAAACACGCACCGTATTCACCGCATCTGTAGCGTATGCTGTAGCGCCGATATAGTCGGCATAGTCTTGAGTAACAACAGCGCCGCCTATAAAGACTTTACAATTAAATTCATCTTTTTCAAGAAGTTGCACAAATTCTTGCATGCGTGGCATAGTTGTTGTCATAAGAGCTGAAAGCCCAACAGCGTGCACATTATGTTTTTTTGCTTCGTCAAGAATGGTTTGCGCTTTTACATCTTTTCCTAAGTCGATTACCGTATAACCATGATTTTCAAGAACTAACCCTACGATATTTTTACCTATATCGTGAATATCACCCTCAACTGTTGCGAGAATAATTTTTCCTTTTTCAATTGCAGAATCTTGGCTCAACATAGGCTTGAGGAATTTAAATGCTTTTTGCATGGTTTCTGCCGAACGTAAAAGTTGCGGTAAATAGTATTCTTTACGCTCGTACTTTTCACCAACAATATTGAGCGCCGGAATAAGATTTGTATTTATTATATCAAAGGCTTGCGTTCCTTTTTTCAGTTCATCTTCCAAAAGGGAGATAATCGAATCCTTATCGCCTTTAATAATGGCATTTTCCAAAGCTTGGTATTGCTCATTTGATTTGTTATTTTTTGCCGAATTATCCTGCGCCGAACTTGCAGAATTTTGATTTGTATAATCAGCGTATTGCTCAATAAAAGATTCAGCATTTGCATCGTGTCCGAGAAGAAGATTTACGCAATCAAGACTTTGCTTGAAAATTGTATTTGAAGGATTGCCAATACAAGAATTGAGTCCCGCGGCAGAGGCAAGCGAAAGAAAAGTGGCATTTATCAATTCACGCGCCGGCAAGCCAAAAGATATATTGGAAAGTCCTACTGTTGTGGCAAGTCCTTGTTCTTTACAATACTTCAAAGTATCAAGTGCAGCCTTTGGTGCATCTAAATCAGAAGCGGCGGTAAGGGCAAGCACATCGACAACAAGCATATGCTTTTCAATGCCATAACTCAATGCTTTAGCGACAAGTTTATCGATAATCGCTATTCTGTCATGGGCAGTTTTTGGTAATTCGCCCCCTTCTAATGGAAGCAGAATTGTCGGGCAACCCCATAATTTGATATAGGGTGCAAGCACTTCCATCTTATCATGCTCACCGCTGATCGAATTAACAAGACATGTTGCGGGATATTGCATAATCGCTGTTTTAAGAGCATTGACATCGGAAGAATCCACCACAAGAGGAATGGTGTATTTTGAAATAAGCTCAAGCACAAGTTCAGGCAAAAAGCGGCTTTCATCAACATGCGGAGCGCCCACATTCACATCAAGCAAGTTCGCGCCTGCTTCAACCTGCTCTTCG
>CAYJPB010000035.1:3991-17878 GCA_964371955.1 uncultured Desulfovibrionaceae bacterium
GGCATACTGCATGGCAAGTTTCATAGAATATGCTTGAAATTCTGCACTGAGAAGTTTTTTTCCCGTCGGATTAATTCTTTCCCCAATAAGCACAACGCTGTGTTCTGCACCGATTGATACACATTCGGAGCGAGAAGTAATGCGCACGCCACTTTCTTTTTTACGGCGTGGAATTTTTTGCGCGTTGGCAAATGCCCATTGCTTTTCTGCAATTTTCTTATTCAACATTTCTATATGTTTTGGTGTTGTACCACAGCAACCGCCAAGCATTTGTACACCTTTTTCAATAAAAACGCTTGTCAAATCTGCAAAAGGTTCAGGCGCTAAACGAAATACTGTTTCATTCTCAATAAGTTCGGGAAGTCCTGCATTCGGTTCCGCGAAAACAGGCACAGAAGAATTTTTGAGTAATTCTTCTACGATAGGAAGCATTTGTTCGGGGCCTGCACCACAATTAACGCCGATAGCATCAACATTCATATTTTCCATTGTTGCCGCAAAAACAGCCGGAGAAGTACCCGTAAGCGAAACGTCGCCTTCAAAAGTCATAGAAACAAAAATCGGTAAATCGCATACGGATTTTGCCGCCGCAACTGCAATTCTGGCTTCGGCCACATCGAATTGTGTTTCTATAAATAACACATCAACTTTACCGTCGTACAAACCTTTCACTTGTTCTTGATACGCTTCGTAAAGGCTTTGTGGTTCATCTTCGCCAAGCGGACGGATAAGTAGTCCTGTCGGGCCTATATCGCCCCCAACAAACATAGCATGTGTCATAGAGCTTTCGTCAATAGCCTGCCTAGCTATTTCCGCCATTGCTTTATTGTATTCATACGCTGAAAGAGAAGAAGGAAGTTTGAAAGAAGTGCCGCCAAAAGTTGACGTAAGAATAATATTTGTTCCTGCATTGAGATAGTCGGCGTGGATATCTTTAATAATATTTTTATTTGCCATAGCAAATTCTGCCGGAGAAACATTTGAGGGCATACCTCTTTCTTGAAGCTGTGTTCCCATCGCTCCGTCGATAATCAAAACTTGGTTTTCAGCCAATAACTGCTTTATAACAGACATAAAAAATACTCCACATTCTATAAATATTGCGGTATAATTACTTAATTTCTTTACACAAAGAAAAAGATTGTAATATATTAAGGAATGGTATATGTTAAGAAAAGTAGTACCGCACAATCCCGTACCTCTCTATAAGGACACAACATTGCAAAAAAGAAGTAACACGTCTTTGTCTAAAAGTCCAGACGAAGTTAGAGCGTCTGAAAAAAATATATTTGCTCAATTTAACAACGATTTGGCTGATGAAGATTCTGCAAAATCAAACTCTTTTGATGCGCCAAAAAACACTGATTCTCTTGACGACACTGATTCCCTTGAAGATTCTCTGGACGACTCGGTTGATGTTATTGACGATGACGATAATGCTCTCATACTCGATGCCGAATTTGAAATTCTAAATGACGACGATGACGACTATACCACTGATGAATTATTCAACGCTCGCGTATTACCAGCAAACGAAAATGCCAATCTGCCGCAAGTTGCAAGAAATAACTTGCCCAATGTATTTTCAAAAGACAATCTCCAACTCTACCTATCTGAAATTTCAGCATTTCCTATGCTAAAACCTGAAGAAGAACTTGAACTTGCGCAAAAGGTAAGAGATTATAACGATCCCGACGCAGCCTTTCGTTTGGTGTCTTCACATATGCGCTTAGTAGTTAAAATTGCCATGGAATTTCAAAGAAGATGGATGCAGAATGTTTTAGATCTGATTCAAGAAGGAAATATCGGCTTATTACGCGCCGTCAATAAGTTCGATCCCGAAAAGGGAATTAAATTTTCTTACTATGCAACTTTCTGGATACGAGCCTATATTCTTAAATTTATCATGGATAATTGGCGCATGGTAAAAATAGGAACAACACAAGCACAGCGTAAATTGTTTTACAATCTTAATAAAGAGAAACAAAAACTTATCTCGCAAGGCTTTGATCCGGACCTTGACGTTTTGTCTGAAAGATTAGGTGTTTCAAAAGAGCAAATCACGGAAATGGAGCAAAGACTCGATTCGGCTGATTTGTCTTTAGATATGCCTGTAGGTGATGAAAATAATTCTATTTCAAGAATAGATTATCTTCCCGCACTCACTCAAGGCGTTGAAGAGGGTTTTGCCGAAAGCGAAATAAACCGTATTATCCATGAAAAGCTTGAAAAACTTATGCCAAAACTTTCAGATAAAGAAATTTTTATTCTGGAAAATAGATTACTTACAGACGACCCCATAACATTAAGAGAAATTGGGCAAAAATACGATGTCACCAGAGAAAGAATAAGACAATTAGAAGCTCGATTGGTTGCAAAAATGAAGAAATTTCTCTCAGAAGAAATTGAAGATTTTTCAGAAGATTGGATATAATACATTCATTATTCTGATATTGGAGAAAATCTAAGCATAAAAAACATATTTGAATGGCGTGTATAATACACAAACTTGAGGAACAATAAAAGGAATTATATGACAAGCAGCAACAAAAATTTCAAAAAGCATTTCAAGCATATAAGAAGTTCTTTACTGATAACTTTGTCTTTATTTTTGTTTTCTTGCGCATACTCCTCCACCCTTTCACAAAGCGTCAATGCGTAATTAACTTTTGCCTATCTCGCCATGGAAGAAGCGATAAGAAATAATGAACTTGACATACTTGAGCAATCAACAGATATTTTCTTGCGTTATGACCCTACGGCAGAACCGCTTCTAAACGTAGCAACGTGGTATCTGATAAACGGAAATTATCAGCAAGCACAAGAATTGCTGACGAAAATGGCTCAAGCTCAACCCGATAACTTGGTTGTCACAATTCTTCTTGCCGAAACCTTAGTAGAAAATAACTTGCAGGAAGAGGCTATACAAGTCCTCAAAGATTATACTGAAAGTCACCCCGAAAACACAGAAGCTGTTTTTGAATTAGGCACATTTTATATCAGCTTACAACTTTTTGAAGAAGCAAATGAATTATTCAATACAATTCCACTCGAAGGTATTACCGCATTAGAACTGTATTACCACGCACAAAGCTTACATTATTTGGGAAGATTGGAAGAAGCGCGTGAAAAGCTTCTTCAAGTACTTGAAATTCAACCGGATTTTGTGGAAGCACTTTTTGAACTTGCTCTTATGGAAGAAGAAATGGGCAATTTAGACAATGCCCTTGACTATTATAAAGAAATTTTATTGTACGACTCAACAAATTATGAAATAATTCTGCAAGTTGTATATTTAAACATGCTTCAAGGAAATACAGACGAAGCCTTTGAGTACGCACAAAGCACTTATGATGCACAACTCATTTTTATGGATATTATTCCGGCACTTCTTGATCAGCAATATTATGCAGAAGTTGAAAAAATCATTGACTATTTTGACTCTGAATATATCTTTTTTGAAGAATTATACTTCTATAAAGCCGCCCTTGCGTATGAATACGAAAACAGTATTGTGAATGCCTTAAAATATCTCGGCTATATTCCTCATACAAGTTCAAATTATTACAGAGCGTTAAGATTGATGATTGAACTTGAAATTATTGACGGGCTCTATATTGATGCGCTCATGCACACCGAAAATGCACGCATACTTTTTCCCGATGATACACAACTTTTTGTGCTTGCCTTGCAACTGCATTTCACTTTAAACGGCTCTGAAAAAGCACTTGAATTTGTTGAAAATGAAGCTCAGAGAGTGTACGGATTAAATCTTACTTCCTATTACGCCTCAGAAGTTATGTTTCAATATGCCGGCTTACTTATTCTTGAGGGAAGGGCTGAAGAAAGTATTCAGTATCACGAACGCATACTCGAAATTTTCCCCGACAATTATGAAGCAATGAATTCACTTGCCTATTGCTATTCTATACTCAATACCAACCTCGAAGAAGCTTTGGAGCTTATAGAAATTGCCATTGAAAACTCCTACGAAAAATCTCACTTTTATGATACATTGGCGTGGATTCAATACCGTTTGGGCGATTACGAAGCCGCGTATGCAAACATAAATACCGCTATTTCCTTGGAAGAAGAAGGTAATGTTCAGGCAACACTTCTTGAACACTTTGGCTTTATTGCTTTAGAATTAGGCTATGTGGACAGTGCGATAGACGCATTCAATACTGCCCTTTTGGGCGAACCCGAAAACCCCGAGGCAATTCGCCTTGAATTGGAAAGATTGCAATGAAAAATTTAAAAAAAATCAAATATTTATTTCTACTTTCTCTCTTCTTTATAAGCGCATGTGCGAAAACTTCACTTGTTCCCCCGACCGATCTACCTCTTTCAGACGAACAGGCAAGGGCTCGATGGGAGCAAATGATTTCTCAAACTCCTTCTGCCGCACCATTTCTTGTAGATGGTTCTGCACGAGTGGGTATTGAGGGCGAAACACAAAGAGTAAATTTTCTCTCTTGGGGCTATGAAGAACTTCCTATCCGTCTTGATTTACTTTACATTCACACAGTTCTCTTTCAAGCGTATCAAGACAGGAACGGCATTGTGCTCTATCTTCCCACAGAAGACAGAGTGTTTTATTACAATACATTTGCCGAAGCTTTTGAAACATTCAACGTCACTCTGCCTTTTGGCTTAGATACACTTATGGCACTTACGCAAGGAAGATTTCCGATAGCAAATTCATCAATAAACTATACGTCAGCAGGCTTTAATCCTGAAGAAAATCTTTATATCTATTCAATTCCTTACAGTCAGTCAGGCGATAATTCTTTTTACGGCACATGGACTCTTGACGAACTCGCTCGCCCTGTGCTATGGGAATATCAAGACTGGGAAATAGAATTTTCTTACGAGGAAAATTCGCTGAAACCTGATAAAATTGACGGTATGAGCACAAATTCGCAAATTTTCACGCTTTTTATCGGCGATAATACAAACCCAACAAGCTTTGCCGATGACAACCTCATGTTTGTTATCCCCACACACTTGCAATAAAGTATCATAAAAAATGGAGAAAAACTATGTGCCTTGCAGTACCCGTACAAATTACAAAAATTCTTGATGAAAAAAATGTTGAGGTTCAACTTGGTGAGAACAGTTTCACCACTGTAGGAACAGCGCTTATGGTTGAAGAGCCTAAAGTTGGCGATTATATTATTACTCACGCCGGTTTTGCTCTAAGAACCTTAGACCCTATCGAAGCCGAAGAAACACTGAAACTCTTTGCACAAATTGCAGAACTCCCCCCCACAGTATAAAAAAAGAGATAGTTTAGCCCCATGCCATAATTGCCGTTTCGACAATTTTGCCATGGGGTTATTTCCACAACATTCTAATTTGATATCAAACTATTTTTTTGATTGGATAGTGACATTAATTATATTCGCCTGCGGCGCGCCCAAAGGGGATAATCCCCTTTGGAAACCTTATTCGCTTTAATGAATAAGCAAATCTTATACTCACTGTTATTGTTGGATATTTTTTCAAATTAGAATATCATGGGGTTAATTCTATCTCATTTTTATAGTATTTTTTGAAAAGCAACTAAAATCCGTCGTTATCTTTTCCTTGTTTTGCGAGCACTTGATCGGTGCTGACAAGTGTTGAAAATGCGGCAAGAATATCAAGAGCATGCTCTTTCATATCTTGCTCTTCAAAATTTGCAGTACGTTTGGCACAGGTTGCGTCTTTCACAAAATAAAATTCAAATCCTCTGTGGTGAGCATCGACTAAAGTTGAAAGACAACACATAGTGCAACCATAGCCTGCAAGAATAATATTTTCATGGCGGAATTTATCTACAAGTGCTGTGAATTCCGGCGCTGTGAAGCAAGAAAAATCAGATTTGGCGATATTATATTCATTATCGAGCGGTTCAAAACCTTCAATATATTCTGAAAATTCTCCTCCTCTTGAAAAACACTCGTCATTTTGTTCATGGTGCATATGTATGACTTTCCATGAATTTTGTCTGGCATGATCAAGCAATTTCTTACAGTTGCTTAATGATTCTTCAATAGTGTCAAGGCAAAACGGACGCCCCTCAGCAATATATTCTTTTTGAACGTCAACAAGCACAAGTACGGGCATAACAACCTCCAAATTTTTTTGTTTTTTTCAGTATAGCATAACAATTTTTAAATGTGAAGCAAAAAATACTTAAAAATTTAATTTGAAAAAAGCCCTCAATACACGCTGTATTGAGGGCTAATATATTTATAAGCCATTTTTTTTTACAGAATATTATGAAAAGAACACACTGTCGTCTCTCAAAAGATTGAAAGCAAGCTGTTTTGTGTCAATATGATAATTTCCTGAAGCAATTCGAGATTTTATTGAATCTATTTTTTCTTGGCGAATATCAGAGGCAGAAAGCGCTGCATGAAAAGCCTCGGTTCTGAGCATACCTTCAGATGAAACATGTATGGTATCACCATTTGTAGCATAGCCTGACTGTACTTGTTGACTTCCTGAAACTGAACCTACTTGTGAAGCTGAATACGCTCTTGATGTGCCGGCTTGTCCAACTTGAGAGAAGCTGCCTGCAGATGATGATGTTTTCTTCACGTCCATACCATTCTCCTTATCATAAGAGATACTTTTCATCGTATCCTTAACTTTTTCGAGAGTAATGTGCCAAAGTTCGCCTAAAATTAAATCTTTTTTTTCGGCAAAAAGCTCATTTAAACCTTGTTCTGACACGTCATACACACGGATATTATTTGAAATGGCATTGTATCTAAATTCAATACTCGATCCGTATTTGTGTGAAAGCTCTTTTTTTATTTCTTTGACAATTTCATTGTCCGGTTGGGTAAATAAAAGGTTATTATAGACTTCTTCAGCAACTTTTTCAACAAGAAGCTTATGTCTTAAATCCACTTGCTGCTCCGTTTCTTGCGTAGGAATTACTTCTTTTATTCGCAAAGAATCTGAGTGCAAGTTACCAAGTGATTTCAGCGCATCATTGATTGATGACTGTTTCAACTTTTTCGGCGAGACATCCTGTCCTTGCTTAAGATATTCTTGAAGTTTTTTCAAATTTCTTATACTAGTCTTTTGCATACCCTGTTCCTGACCACTCTGTGTATATATAGCATAACGGCGATTATGAAATTTACTTTAGCTCTTTTTTTTAAATTTCTCCCACCATTTTTCTCACTCAAGTACAGTTGATTGTATAACTAGTTGAAATCTAAAACATTATTCTTTATAGTTTTTATATTTTTTTTTGAAACTTTTTTTAGACTTTTTATTTGAAAAGTATAGATATTCAATTTATTCAGAGAAAATAGATGGTTTATTTGTAAAAAATATTATTTATTTTTTTGCAAATAAAAAGTCGAGAGCTTCTTTCAAATCGAGTGATCCTTCATAGATTGCTCTACCTGTAATTGCGCCTACACAGGTAGAATTTTCCGTAAGTTTTTTTATTTTCTTTACATCGTCCATATTTGCAAGCCCGCCTGCAGCAATGAAGGGTAAAGAAGTAAGTTTTGCCAAATTTTCCAGCGCTGAATAATTAAATCCTGTCTGCATACCGTCTCTTTCGATATCGGTATAAATAAGGAATGAAGCACCGTCTTTTTCAACACGCGGCAATACTTCTTCCAAGGTGAGTGAACTTTCGCCCACCCAACCGCGTGTCTTGAGAGCCCCTTTATACGCATCTAAAGAAAGCCCTATTTTCCCCGGGAAACTTTGGCATAAATCTTTAAATTTTTCCGCTTCTTCCAATGCCATTGTGCCGATAATAAGACGAGTCACCCCTTTATCGAACCAGTATTGTGCGTGCTCTTTTGAGCGGATACCTCCCCCAAGTTGCACGGGAATTGTCAAAGTTTTGCATATAGCCTCAACAGCTTCGGCATTGGCGCTATACCCGTCAAATGCGCCGTCAAGGTCAATCAAGTGCAGATATTGTGCGCCTAATTCTTGCCATTTTTTCGCAAAATCAAGCGCTTCACCGTAATAAGTGCTTTCGTTGGCTTTGCCTTGCTTTAATCGAACAGCTTTACCGTTTTGTAAATCCACGGCAGGAAAAATTATCATAGCTATTTCCTGTAATTATACTGAATATTTATGCAGCCAATCAGCATGCGCACTGTTTTCGCCTTTTACGCATGCAAAAAAGAGTTTTTGCACTTCTTTCGCAACTTTTCCGGCTTTGCCTTCACCAATTTGTCTATTATCTACCATACGTACGGGAGTTACTTCTGCCGCAGTGCCGGTACAGAAAACTTCATCGGCGATATACACTTCATCACGAGTGAATTGCTGTTCTATCACTTCATAGCCAAGTTCTTTAAGTAAAACGATAAGAGAGTTTCTGGTTATTCCTTCAAGCACTGAAGTGAGTGGCGTTGTTTTTATCGTATTTCCACGTACGAGAAATATATTTTCGCCTGAACATTCGGAAACAAAGCCGTTTGTATCAAGCATCATTGCTTCATCATAGCCATTACGCACGACTTCGGTTTTTGCCAAAACAGAGTTCACATAGTTACCGCATGCTTTAGCCTTTGTCATCATACTATTCACGTTATGGCGAGAAAAACTTGATGTACACAGTGAAATACCTTTTTCCATACCTTCATCGCCAAGATATGCTCCCCATTGCCACGCAGCCATAATAACATCTATGGGGTTTTTACCGGGGTGAATACCCAATGCTCCGTACCCCACAAACGCCAAAGGGCGGATATACGCATCTTTTAACTTATTCGCTTTTAAAAGTTCAATAGTTGCTTCACACAATGTATCCACATCATAAGGGCAAGGAAGCCCTAATATTTTACCTGAGTTTATGAGGCGTTGCATATGCTCTTTCAAGCGAAAAACAGCAGAAGTTCCATCAGCACATTCATAGGCACGAATACCTTCAAAATAGCCTGTACCATAGTGCAAAGCGTGTGTGAGTACATGAGTTTTTGCCTCATCCCATGGAATAAGATTTTTGTTTGACCAAATATAGGGTGTCGGGTTTAATTCTGCCATCTCTTTCTCCTGAAATAAAAATAAAAAAGAATAATAAGGCTATGACTGATTTTTGTCAAATTTAATTTTTTGCTGAATAAAATGTGAACTCACGTAAAATTTTAGCAAAATTATGTACGTATTGACATTAGAGAAGATAGAGCTTACATAAGGTATACATTTTTAAGGAGGCTACAATGGCTTACGATATCAAACTTGCGAAACTTGTTACCGGTGAAATGGTAATCGGCAAATACGATGCCGAAAACAATACAATTTGTGATGCTGCAATTATGCAAACTGTGCCCACAAAAGAGGGCGTACAAATGATGATTCTTCCCTATGGGTACCCTTTTGAACAGGCGTATGAAGCAGTTATTGACCTGAAACACGCATTGTATGTGTTTAAAAATATCCCTGAAGAAGTGCCCACACGTTACCTTGAGGCAGTGTCAAAACTCACACTTGCAACACAACAAAGCGGCATTATCACTAACTAAATAATATAATTTGTATATAATAAGGAGAGATATCTTTCTCTCCTTTTTATATAGCTGAAAGTTTTTTGAGAATTTAAAATATGAAAGAAATCTTGTCTTTATTGCCTAAACCAAGCCGTTATATCGGTATTGAAGAAGGTAGCGCAAAAATCACAAAAGAAGATGTTCAAAGAGCAAAAATCCACTATGCTCTTGCTTTTCCCGACATGTATGAAATAGGTATGTCGTATCTTGGGCAAAAAATACTCTACTCTCTGGTGAACGAAAGCGATAAGTATATTGCCGAAAGAGTGTTCACACCTTGTGCAGAAGCGGGTGAAATTCTCAAAAAAAACAATGTATTGCTTGCAAGTATTGAAAGCGATACAGATCTCAAAGATTTTGACATCATCGGTTTTGCCCTCACGCATGAACTTGCCTTTACCAATATATTATATATGTTGGACTTAGCGCAAATCCCTCTCACTTTTGAAGAAAGAGGCGATGACTTAAAGAAGTATCCCTTAGTGTATATCGGCGGCGGTTGCACAATTTGTGCTGAACCACTCGCGCCTTTTGCTGATTTTATGATGCTTGGTGACGGCGAAGAAATGATTATGCCCGTGCTGGAACTTCTTGAAAAAGCTCATGCCGAAAATTGGACAAAACACGAATTTCTAAAAAAAGCTTGCTTAATCAAAGGAATATATGTTCCTTCCTTTTTTAAAGAAGACGAAAACGGTGTTTTACAGCCACTGTATGAGGATTATACCGAAACAAAAAGAGCTGTTGCAAGAGATTTAGATAAGGCCTATTACCCAACTTCGCAGGCTTCACCTTTTGGAGCTATACACAATAGATTAACGCTTGAAATTGCAAAAGGTTGCACAAGAGGCTGTCGCTTTTGTCAAGCAGGTTTCACTATGCGCCCCTCTCGTGAAAGAAGCGTGGAAAATGTGAAAGATTTGTTGAAAGAAGCCATTAAAAAAACAGGTTACGAAGATGTTTCTTTCTTATCTCTTTCAGCCGGAGATTTTTCTGCATTAAAAACACTTTTTCTTGATGTGGCCAATCAATGTGCCGCCGAACAAATTTCCTTGTCACTCCCCTCTTTGCGCGTAGGTTCTGTCGATGCGGACATTATGGAATGTATCGCAAATATCCGCCGTACAGGGGCAACACTTGCACCGGAAGCAGGCAGTCAACGCTTGCGTGATGTGATAAATAAGGGGATTACAGAAGAAGCCCTTATTGCGCATGTGCGCCAACTGGTGCATTATGGCTGGCAACAAGTAAAGCTCTATTTTATGATTGGCTTACCAACAGAAACAGACGAAGATTTAGAAGCTATCATTGATTTGGCAAAAAAAGTTCGTGACTGTGCAATTTATTTTGATGAAAACGGAAAGAAGAAGGGAACACAGCTTCAAGTCACAATTTCTGTTTCGCCTTTTGTACCAAAAACACACACGCCTTTCCAGTGGGAAGCTCAGATACCACTTGAAGAAATGTCAAAAAGAATATTTTATCTCAGAGACTTATCAAAACAACAGAAGAATGTAAAAATGCGTTGGCACGAACCGTCAACAAGTTTTTTAGAGGGCATTTTATCCCGTGCGGACAGGAAAATGTCAAAAGTTGTTCTCACTGCATACAAAAAGGGCGCAATCTTTGCTTCATGGATGGATCATTTTAATCTCGATTATTGGCTTGAAGCCATGAATGAAGAAGGTCTAAGCATTGAAGAATACACAGGCACACGAAATATCGATGCCGTCTTACCATGGGATCATCTCAACACGGGAACAACAAAAGATTTCTTGAAAAAAGAACTCGATAAAGCACTCAACGCTCCTCTCGATAAGAAAATTACGCTTGATTGTCGTTACGAAAAATGCTCACTGTGCGGTGCGTGCGATTTTCCTGCAAAACCCTCTTCCTTGCGTATGTATGATGATGAAGAACCTATACGCACACAACTCAATTTTCCGCAGAGAGATCAAAAAGCGGTGACAGTCCCAAAAGATGTGATAATCCAAAGAGACGCACCACAAGCAAGTAAAACAAGCCCACCAAAAATTCAAGAACATTTAATTCATAAGGCAGTACGCTTTAAAGTTTGGCATAAAAAAGTAGACAATGCCGCATACTTGAGCCAGCTAGAAATTCAACCATTACTTGAACGTGCCCTTAGACGAGCTGAAATCCCGATGACATTTTCTCAAGGTTTTCACCCTCTTCCATTGCTTACATTTGGCAGAGCGTTGCCTGTTGGCGTTGAAAGCGTTGCAGAATGGTTTGGCATAACACTTAGACAAGCGATGACTGCCGATGAATTTATCCAAGCACTTGAACCCTTTATGCTTGATGGAATGGATATAATTCGTGTCGAAACAATTGCTTTGACAGGCAACGTAGCACAAGCGACAAAAGAAGTGTTTAAGATAAAACTTCCTGAAAATTGCGTGGAGCAAGCAAAAAAGATTTTTGATGTCTTTATCAACGAATCAAGCTATATACACGAAAAAATGAACAAGCAAAATGTGATGAAAGAAAAAGATTTACGCACTATGCTTGAAGAATATGCATGGCATGGAAAAACATTGCATTGCACTCTTTCATACAATTCAACTTACTTGTCACCGCATGCTTATTTTGAAGCAATTTTCATGGGGAAAAACGCAAAAACTGCTCTAAATATTGAAATGTTAAATATGCTCCCCTCTGATATACGCATAACAAAACTAGCTCAATTTTTTGAATAATATCCTCTAAATATGTATTGACTGTGGCTTGCAGTCAATACATATATTCGTTACACTTCAAATTTGGTTGAGCACTCAATGAAAACACTAAAAAATAAATTTTCTTTTATAATCAATTAGTTATCAATTTTCTTCAGCAATATTTGTTGTTATCTTTTTCACGTTATTTAAATAACTTTTATTAAATCAACATATTACATCTGTATACTTGTAACAAGATTGTTATTGCTCTTCCTTTACGCTTGATTTTGTTCAGTTTTAGTGCTAGATTCCTAACACATATAGAAAATGATGGAGGAATTATGGCACACGATGTTTACATTCGCACAAAACCGGGAGAAATACCAAAAACATCTAAAAAGTTAGATTTTTATCAGGTATTAAGCGGTGTTTTGCTTGCATGTTTTATTTTTGGACATTTGATTTTGGTATCCTCGATATTATTTGGAGAGGGCTTTTTTAATGGTTTGGCTCACTTTTTAGAAGTGACATACCTTGAAATTCTTGTTTTACCGGCAATCTTATTTATAATGTTTGCTCACTTCATTATTGCAGCACGCAAAATGCCTTTTAGGCAAGGCGAATTGTCAATATTTGTTTCGCACGCAAAGTCAATGAATCACCCCGAAACATGGGCGTGGCTCGTGCAAATTGTGACTGCAATTTTCATTCTTGGCTTGGCTTCAACACACATTTTTCAAGTGATGACCGATTTACCCATCACAGCAGAAAAATCTGCAATGCGTGTACAAGAAATGGGTTCTTTATTCTATATAACTCTCTTATTTTCCGTATGGCTTCACGTGGGCGTGGGTATTTTCCGCATGGGCGTGAAATATGGCTATATCACAATGAAAAACAGAAAAAGTGTAAAGAAGAAACTTCTCATTCTCGTGGCTGTCTGTATTCTTCTCGGAATAATCTCAGAAATGCGTTATGCCGCACTTGCTATAGGCTAAAGGAAAATTATATATGCAAATATTTCAATCAGATTTACTATGTATAGGCGCAGGCTTAGCAGGTGAACGTGTCGCTATGAGTGCGGCAGAAGCCGGCTTTAGCGTGAATTGTTTGACTCTTGTTCCACCACGTCGCTCACATTCATCAGCGGCAATGGGCGGCATGCAAGCGGCAATGGGCAACTCTGCCATGAGCCAAGGCGATAGCCCCGATGTGCACTTTATCGACACCGTGAAAGGCTCTGACTGGGGTTGCGATCAAGAAGTAGCCCGTATTTTTGCCGACACAGGTCCAATCGCTATGCGTGAAATGGCGTATCTTGGTGTGCCATGGAGCCGTGTTGTTCCCGGTGTTCACACATACTATAAAGGCGGAAAACCATTTGAAGCAGAAGAACTGAAAGAAAAAGAAGGGCTTATCCACTCTCGTGCTTTTGGTGGAACTGCAAAATGGCGTACTTGCTACACTTCTGATGGTACAGGACACTCAGTTCTTTTTACCTTAGATAACAAGCTTTTACAACTTGGTGTGAATATGTTTGACCGCATGCAAGCTGAAATCTTGATTCACGACGGTGAAAACTGCATGGGCTGTATCGCTCGTTGCCTTCGCACAGGCGAATTAGTTGCCTATCTTGCAAAAGCAACACTCATTGCAACAGGCGGTTACGGCAGAATATACAAAGC
>CAYJPB010000036.1:0-17773 GCA_964371955.1 uncultured Desulfovibrionaceae bacterium
AAGTTGATTACTAAGGAATATTTATGTTTGACGGAAGTAACAATATATTGGATGAAGAGCTTTCCATTGATTTAACGCCTCTTATCGATGTTATTTTTATGCTTTTAGTTTTCTTTATTATGACAACCACGTTCAGCAAGCCTGTTATTGAAATTGTTCTGCCCTCAGCTGAATATACGGAAGAGTCTGCCCAAGAAGAGGAAATTGTTTTGTCTGTAACAAAAGAAGGTGCGTATTTTTATAACGATACTCAACTCACAATACAAGGAGTTGTTGAACTTTTTGATGAAAATTCCACAGCAACCGTCAATTTTTATGTTGATAAAGACGCACCTTTCAACGCTTTTGTTCAGGTCATGGATAAAGTGAAAGCTCGTGAGGGCGGTAACTTTGTTATAAGCACAGAGACACAATAGTAGGTTATTTTATGCCAAGAGCTTTAGAGATTTATTTGTTTGAAGGTGCAAGCATTGACAGGAGTAAGCAGCTTACACACGGCACAATGTTTCTTATTACGCTTGCCCTTTTATTTTTAGCAAGTCAAGCTGTGGAGGTTGTTCACACACTTTCGCAAAGAGTTGAAGAAATTTTTTATGAGCAAGTTCTTACACCGAGTCCACCCCCTGAAGATAAAAGATTTGAAATAGTTTTTGCGGAAAATTCTCCACTCATTTACGAAAAAGAAATAATAGTGCCTGTGATGATAATACGCGAAGAACCACAGCCAATGTATGAACCCGAACCTGAACCAATCCCTGAACCCATTCCCGAACCGGTTGAACCTCCGCCTCCGCCAATTGAACCCCCTGTTGAACCCATTGTGCGTGCCCCCGAACCTGTTGCCGAAGCTACACAAACAAATGCTGTTGCTGATGCAGAAGCTTCTTCAATGGCGGTGGAAGGTGCGTCCACTTCTGAGTTTGCCACAACTGAAAGCACGGGCGCTTCGGGCGATCAAATTATTGCCGAGCTTCTCAATGCCGTCAACAGATATAAAGAATATCCACGAGCGGCAGAAAGAGCAGGAATACAAGGTATAAATTATCTGAATGTTACTATTGACCCTGATGGTAGAATTACCGGAGCTTCACTTACGCAAGGCAGCGGTAACAGTATGCTTGACGGAGCAAGTCAAGATGTGGCGACTCAACTCAGGAGTGTTCAACTTTCAGCCCCGAACAGGGATATGAGTGTGAATATTCCTATACAATATTCAATTAACTAGTAGTTTGCTTTATCTAAAAATACGTATTATTTACTAGGAAATTGACAAAATATGATTCGCTTTCCGCGAGATCAAGGGAATTATTCCACGGGGCTCCCCTTTGAAAATTCTAATAGTTTGCTTTGTATATACAGATACTTTTAGATGAGGTAAGGTACTGGTTTTAGAAAAGAATAAAAAAATCCAAGCATATTTGTTCTGCTTGGATTTTTTGTTTTAATCATAATTGTGGTTCTATTCGTCGTTCAAAAATTCGGGTTTATTTTTCATGGTTTGGTGATTGATGGATTGTTTATCCCAATTCTCAATAAAAGTAGGGCTATTTATTGCGTAAAGGGTAAACTTGCTGAGTTGATCGAATGTTTCATCGTCAAGCATGTGTTCAAATTCGCAGGCAACATCGTTCGCTTTTTGATCTTCAAGCTTTAAAACAGAAACAAAGAATTCTTTTAATACCACATGCCTGTGTACAATTCTTCGGGCAAGTTTTTTCCCTTTTTCGGTTAATTTGATAAATTTATATGGCTGATACGTAATATACCCCATTTTTTGCAGTGATTTGAGTGCGCTGGTTACGGTAGAGCTTGAAACTTTTGCTTTTTCGGCTATTGTACCTGTGCGTGCTACACCCGATTCAAGTTCTTCATGGAATATGATTTCAAGATAATTTTCAAGAATTGGGGAGAGTTTTTCGTTTTTGTCTTCCATTGCCACCTCAATATGTTTATGTAAATTTATTCTAGCAAGAAATTGTAAAAAATGCAAATGTTCTCATTAAGGGGATTATAAAGGAAGTTTTAATGCATATTCACATGCAATATCAATGAGTTCAAGGTCGTGTGTGATAACAATAATATTTGTGCCTTTTGCTTTTGCAATGTCGAGCGCATTTTTTATGCGGTACATATTGCCGCCGTCGAGTCCGCTTGTGGGCTCGTCGAGAATAAGTAAGTTTGGTTGTTTTGCCAAAGCACAAGCTATAACAAGTCTTTGCTTTTCTCCGCCTGAAAGCGATTGTGGATGCCTTGTCAGTAAGTGTTCAAGCCCTAACAATTGTGTAAGTTCCAAAACTTCGTTAGAGAATAATTCCTTATTTGTTTTTGAAGAAATATTTTTTATTGTGCCTTTTAATTTTTCAGCCAATAAAAAGCACATCTGCACTTCCTCAAAAACGGAACGCATATTGAGTTGATAATCTGCATTTTGCAGAACAATTCCGACATATTTCAATAAATTTTCTTGTTCGACTTTTTTACCTGCAAGCAGAAATTCACCCTCCTGCGTTTTGGTGAGCCCTGTAAGAATTCTTGCTAATGTTGTCTTGCCTGTGCCGTTATCACCTATAAGTGCGGTTACGCCCTGTGCAAGTATTGCACCGGAATTATTATAAATTTTTTCTTTGTCCTTGTAAGCAAAGTGAAGATTCTTGATGTTGAGGCAAATATTATCCTTTGTGCTGTCGGCTTGGGGCAATACATTTCTTTTATCTGTTACATCGGTAGCGCGTAAACCATATTTTTTTCGTAAATTATTATTATAAAGTATGGAATAATCACCTCTTTCCATGATTTCACCTTTGCTCATCACAAGCACTTCATCGGCAATGCCTTCAAGCCAATATAAGCGATGATCGACCACTAAAATTGCCATACCTTTTTCTTTTAGCTCAACAAGTTTTTTTGCTAATTCAGCGGTTGATTCAGGGTCGAGGTTAGCTGTGGGTTCGTCTAAAATGAGTGATCGAATGTCTTGTGTACATAAGGAGGCAAGCCCCACTTTCTGTTTTTGCCCCTCTGAAAGTTCGTGTATGGAAGAGTTTCGTATATGCTCAATCGAAAACGATTTGAGTACCTTATCGATTTTTTCTTTGATTGATTCAGGCGAAACATTACGACATTCATGAGCGAAAGCAATTTCATCTTCTACACCAAGGGCAAAAAATTGCTGTTCGGGATCCTGAAAAAGTGTACCTATTATAGACGATAAATCATTAATTGTTACATCAATAGTGTTGTGTCCGCCAACAAAGACACTGCCCTCAAGTTTCCCCTGAAAATGGTGTGGACATAAGCCGTTTGCAAGGCGCATTATTGTGCTTTTTCCACAACCGCTTGCGCCCGTACAAAGAATGATTTTGCCATTTGGTACTTCAAAATTAATGTTCTTCACAGCAGGCATGCTCTGGGCTGAATAAGTATATGTTACATTTTCAAATTTAATCATTTTTAATGCCCTCCCACTACATCTGTTCCCAGATATATTTCGACAAGAAATGCAGATACAACAACAAGAAAAACAAGTGTAAGAAGATAGGTGTCTAACTTATTCCAAATCTCTTTTTTGTAAGCGCTTATTTTATTATACGGAGAAAGTCCTTTCAGGTCTCCGGCTATACCCAAGTCTTCGGAAGTGCGCAAAGAGCGGAATATTAATGGGGTAAAAACAAAACGCAGAGTCAAAAAAGGGTGATGAAGCACTTGTGATGCTGAAAGTGCAAAACCACGGATCTTCAAAGTTTCGCTTATTTGCTTGATGTCATTTAAAAATGTCGGCACAAAACGTATCATAATCGCCGCAGGAAGATAGATAATAAAAGGTAAACGCATTGATTTCAGTGAAGTGAGAATGTTTTGTACACGAGTGCTCAAAGCTAGCGGCAAAAGTACATTCATCATAATTAACATACGCATATATGGTATTGATAACACACTGAAAAAGCTCACTTCTCCCATAGGGATGACAAATGTCAGCACATACAAAAAGCAAGCAGAAATTCCAAACAATATCAAACCGGCAATATAGGCGTATAACAATACAATTTTATTTTGTATAAAAGATACATATACGGCGCTTGCCAAAAACAAACAGCCAAGTCCTTCAACCGTGCCTAAAATAATAGAAGTAAGTGAGGCAAGAAGACTGATGATAATTTTTAAACTTGTGTGAACATTTTCAAAAGGTTCTGGGACTTTTTTAAACTTTGACAAATCAAACATTGTATATTCCTTTCAAAATAAATGCAGACGTGATTTTATGAGCGGATAAAGCCGGCTTGCTCAAGTTCTTTGACAGATTTTGCGCCGGTGAATAAGCCGATAATACAGCCGATATAGCCAATTGTCATAAGAATGATTGCCGGAATCATCAAGGCAGGAGTTTCTCTTACCGCAAGATAAGAGACGGCAAGCGAGGCAATTTTTGAAGATAAGTCATACAGGAAAACGGCAAGTATAACTCCGTAAGATCTTTGTATTCCACCCAAACACACAACTACAAATTCAGCAATGAAAGCCGCCGTAAGCGTTGAAAGAACAGTTGTTATGCTTGTGCCCATAAGGAGCATGGAAACAATTAAATTCACACAAGCGAAAAGTGTGAGTGTGCCGATTTTTCGTACTCGTGAAAGCATAATAATAAGCATTGTAGTGAAAATCATATTTTTTATGATAAAACCAAGCGGATTCGGACCGCCACCAACGAGAGTAATCATAATACTTGAAATTTTTGTCGCGGCACTGAATACGCCCAAAATTGCAAGATCTTGTACGCTCCAATTGAAAATGGATTCACGCTTTTTTTCAATTTTTTGCATGAAAAGAGTGTTTGCTGTATGAGACATATTTTTCCCTTGTAAAAAATAACTATGTTTTTTTGTGTGATTAAAAATTGTTTTGTCAATAAAACATAATAGGGATGTATACAAGCATTATTTTTACTTGTCAACAAGAAAATACTATGCATTAACACAATAAAATATGAATTATCTTCCAGTTGGAAATAGTTTTATTTCGATGTTTTTTAAGCTTATAATAGACAAGAAATAAAAATAAATTTAATTTTTAGTATTTTTAACTTGACAAAGTTAAAAAATTTTTACATACATAAATTCATTCATATAAACAAATAAAGTTTTGTTGATAAAACTTTATAAAAGGAGAAAAGAATGACTAAGTATAGTCGAATTTTGGCTTTCGCATGTGGAGTGGCACTTTTTGCTTCTCCATTGGCAAATCTTGCTTATGCCCAGGAAACTGAGGTTGAGGAAATAACCTTAACAGGTGCGCCGGTCACTACTGATACTGTGCAAGTTACCGCGACAAGATCTATAAGAGACATTATGGATATTGGGTATTCTGTCGATGTAATTACCGAAGAAGAAATTGAAAGATCTACGGCAACAACGCTTTCTGATTTATTACGTAACGTTCCTGGTGTAACTGTAACAAGTGGTGCAAGTCCTGCTTCAGACAGAATTACGATCAGAAATGAGGGCGCAGGCGATGTGTTAAATGGCACGCTTGTCTTTATAGATGGTGTAAAAGTTAGTGCTGTATTCCATGGACATGGTGCAGATTTGGTTATTGACCCGGCAAATATTGAAAGAATTGAAGTTATCAAAGGTCCTGCTACTGTGTTGTATGGTTCAGAGGCGTTGGGTGGCGTTGTAAACATCATCACTAAAAAGGGCGGTTCAGAGCCAATTCAAGGTTCATTCCGTACTGCCTATAGTGGAGAAAGCGACTCTTTTATTAATTCTTTGTCTCTCTTTGGTGCTTTGAATGATTTTGAATATCGCCTTACAGGTGGCTATACACACGCGCACGACAACTTAGATTATCATAGTTACGGTGAAAACACTCTTGATCGCTTAGATCTTAGCGCTTTTGTTGGTTATAATTTCACAGATAATTTGGAAGCTGGTGTTACATATGAATTAGTAAGTGATAGATATGAGGGAATCAACACAACCTCAAGTCAAGACAGTGATACTGATACACAAACAAACCGTATTGCAGGTTATCTTGAAGTAAGAAGCCTTACTGACTATTTAACAAGAGTTCGTGTTGATGGTTATTATTACAATAATAATCAAGAGATTGATCACTACCGTTCTGCTACAACCGGTTTATATGATCGTCATAGAGATACTACAGTACAATCTGCAGGGCTCACTTTGCAAAGTGATTGGCTTATAGGCGATCACACATTTATTATAGCAGGTTATGATTTCTTATACGAAAAGTACGATCGTAGTGAATATAGACATTCAACAGGAATCACCGAAGATAGAAACGCATCGCAAACAACAAATGCTGCGTATGTATCAGTAGAGCATTTCTTGCCACATAACTTCACACTCAACTACGGAGCGCGATATGTATTTTTCGATACGGGAGTCGAAAACGGTATCGATAGTACCGGAGCTGTTTCCTTTACGCCTGCTTCAGAGTCAACAAATAGACCCGTATTTAACGTAAACTTGGTGTGGAGCGGCATAGAGAATCTTGCCCTCAGAGCGGCTTGGTCACAAGGCTTCAGACCTGCTTCTTTCTACTATAAATTCCTCAATACATCCGGGCATGGTGGTTTTAGAGGTAATCCGGATTTAGAATCAGAATCATCAAATAACTTTGAACTTGGCGCTCGCTATGATAATGGTGCTTTAGCAGCAGACTTAGCAGTTTACTACAATCATAGCCGTAACCGTATCGAAAGTTTAAGTATGGGAACATATACAACTTGGATTAACTTTTATGAAACAGAAACATGGGGTGCAGAACTCAGTCTTTCGTACTTGTTCGATAGTGGCATTGAACCATATGTAACCGGTGCATGGACTACAAGAGAAGCGAGAGATGAAAATGGCGATGCAAGCAACCTTCTTTATCCTGAGTTAACAGCAAACTTCGGTGTGCGCTATACCCATAGTTTGCTAGACGGATATTTAATACTGAATGCCGATCTTTTCGGTCGCTATCAATCTTCAATGGATGGATATACATCAATTATTTGGGGGCGCCCGTATATTACCGATCCAACTCCTGCATTCACTACAGTTAACTTTAGCATCGGCGCAACTTGGGGCGAAGAGAAAGATTACTTTGCGGAACTTTACTTCAATAATATTTTTGACGAAAAATACCAATTGTATTCTACTAACTCTTACTACCAAGCCGGATTTAATATGGGCTTTTCAGCCGGCTTCCGCTTCTAAAACTTAAAAAATACACAAAAAAATACGTTTCATAGTCTCACCTCAATAAAAGCTCTCAATATTTCAATGTATTGGGAGCTTTGTTGCTTTATTTTGATTTGTTTCGGTACATTTGTGCACGAAACCGCGATCACAAGATGCGTGATTTTTGTTTCGCTCGCTAAAAAATTGTTCACTACGCTTACAACTTAACAATAATAAATTTAAGTTGACAAATGTGAAAAATACTCTCACTATAAATTTTAGAGCAATAAAACTTTTTTTGCTTATTCAAAATAAAATATGTATAATCAGGAATTAAATATCTAAAGAGGTTAAAATGTCAGAATTTAAAATGAAATTCGACGGGCAACAAATGCTCGAGAAACTCAATAAGCTTGATGAAATTAAAAGTATGAAAGATGTAAAAAACATCACGCATACACAATATCCCGGCACACATTGCCCGCTTATGGGCGCACTGCTTGTTACGCGCGGTATCAGTGACAGCATGGCTTTTATTGTTGGTACGGATGAATGTGTGTACTATTCAAAAAGTATGACACTCAATTTTGACGGCTTTGGCGGTTTGCATGGCAGATGTGTTTCTATGTGCCTTGACACAAACGATGTCACATTCGGCAGTGTTGAAAAAGTGGAAGATGCTTTTGATGAAATGATGGAAGAATATACTCCTACATGTGTTTTTCTTATTTCAACTTGCATTATTGAAATTATTGGCGATGATTTTGATGCACTTGCCCTAAGGCTTTCAAAAAAATATAATCTGCCTGTATTGCCTATCCACACCGAACATTTTAAGGCGGAAGATCACTTGCCCGGAATAGAGCGTGCTTTAACAGCATGTGCAACTCTTATGGAAAAACAAGAGTGTGATAATTCAGTAAATATTCTTGGACAAAGATTTGGTGAGTTCGACAAAACAGAACTTTCAAAAGTTTTGAAAGAGGAAAATATTTCGCTCAACAGTCAACTCCCAATGGAGTGTTCACTTGCCGATATAAAAATCGCTCCAAAGGCAAAGGTCAATGTCGTGGTAAATACTACTGCTCTTGAACTTGCAAAGAAAATGGAAGAATTATTCAATATCCCCTATGTTGTTTTTGATAAATACGCCTCTTACGAAAGCAATTTCAGAGCCTATTCCAAGCTTTTCACTGCACTTGAAAAGCCTGTTCCGCAGAGTGTTATAGATAAATGCGAAGAATTGAAAAATAAATTTATCGAAAAGAAAACAAAATATAAAGGACTTACCTATATCTATGGAAACGCCCCTTTTGTGCCATTTGAACATATCCGCCTTATGAGCGAATTTGGGCTAAAACCTCTTGTATTGCAAGTTTCTGCAATAGATGAAAATTATAAGGACGATATTAAGGCAATTATAGAAAACTATAATCCTTATGTCACTCGTACAGCAAATGTTTCCGGGCTTATGCATGTGTATGACACTTTGCAACCCGATTTGAATTTTGGTGCGGCATATCCTCAAATTCTCCAAGAAAAGAAAATTGTTCCCGTTCGTTTTGAAAATTCTGCGGACATGTTGGGTTTTGAAATGTCGGATTTGTTTTTGGCAAGCCTTGATAGGGCAAAAGAAGAAGTTGTAAAAATAAGGAATGTATAATGGGACTTTGCAGATACTTACCCACCCCCTCGGACAGAATGGCAATTTTATGGTCATTACTTTGCTTTAAAGATGCCGTTGTGCTTGAATACGGCCCCGCCGGAACCACTCACTTCAGCATGATTTTATACGGAAATTTGGGCATAGAGCAGCACGGGCGTATGTTCACCACGCATATGAGTGAAGACGATGTTGTTATGGGCGATGTTTCTCGCCTTGAAAATGCTATTTTGGAATTAGACAGAAACTCAAATGCAAAAATTATCTTTGTTGTTGCTTCCTCCATTTCTTCTGTTATAGGAACGGATATAAAGGGTGTTTGCCTTGAAATGCAAGAAAGAGTGAATGCAAAACTTGTTTGTTTCGATCAAGGTGGATTTAAAGGCGATTATAGCGTCGGAATTATGGAAACCTACAAACTTCTTGCTAAGGAAGTTGCAAAAAAGAATGTTGAGAAAAAAGAAAAAACTTATAATATTCTTGGTTTATCTATGGGGCAATACCGTGCAAAGAGTGACTTGTGGGAACTCACTCAGCTTATGAAAGAAGCTTTTGATTTCAACCTTCACACCCCCTTATGCACTGAAACCACAGTTGAAGCTCTCGAGAATATGGGCGCGGCGCAAATAAATCTTGTCATCAGAGATGAAGCTATTCCCGCCGCAAAAGCTTTACAGAAAAAATGCGGAACTGATTATATTCTCGGTTCGCCTTATGGCTATAAAGGCACGCTAGACTGGCTCAAGAGCATTGCCGAAAAGCTTGGGCTTGAAATAAATCCACAAATGCATGAGCGTTTGCAAACAAAAGCTGTTGAAACCGTGCAAAGAGGTATGCGCCTCAAAATGAACAGGGATATCAATCCCGTGACAAGCATTGTGGGAGATTACGACAGAGTTGTAGGAATAGCCTCATTTATGCAAGAATATCAATTTGATATCGATGCAATGCTTATCGATCACACTCTCATGTATATACAAAATCCCGACAAAAGAGTTATTTCAATAGCAAAGGAAAAAGACAGAATAGATATACTGAAAGCATGCCATAATCAAATGCTGTTTGCCGATGATGTTTCTTTGCAAATAGCTGACAATACAAATACAAAAATGCTTGTCTCTTCGCCTTTTTTTGATGCGCCGATAGCAAACCATATCCCGATAATCGGTGAAAAAGGTGCTGACTACATGCGTGAGTTTATCTCAAAATATTTTGGTGCAATCACGATGATACGAAGAGGATAAAAGCTATCTTCAAAAGAGTAGCTACTTATCTTTATGAAGTTATAACAAAAAGCCAAGCAAAGAGTATTTTTGCTTGGTTTATAATTTTCAATCAATTGGTAAAAATCTATTTCTTTTCGGCGTATTTTTCTTTGAGTTGTTCAAAAGAATCTGAAACGCTTTGAAGCATTTCTTTATTTTCTCTGCCGGCAAAAACGTGGAACTTTGTTTCGCCTTTGTCGTTGAGAAATACAACGTGCTTGCTCTCTTTGCCATAAAGCTCAAGTGTTACGAAAGCGATAGCTTCAAGATCATCTATTTTTAAATGCCCACCAATGCATGAACCGCTTTCATGGCTGAGGTTATAATAGCCATGCCCAAACTTACCTTCGCCGAGTTTGCCTGAAATTTCAAGCACAGTGCCTAAATGGATAAGAATGAAGATGCACTTGTCCCATGTGGCAAGCTCTTTCCAGATTTCTTCAAAGTCTTCCTTTTTTGCAACTCCACAAATTTCATAAGGGAGGGCATTTGCAACTTCTAAATCGGTGAGTTTCAGCTCTTCGGCAATAGAGCCGAGTAGTTTTGGCTTGTTGTTTTCTAAATACTCTTTCACGATTTCATTTGTTGATGACATTTTAATTCTCCTATTATTTTTAAAGCAATATGCTTTTATTTAAAATAGTATAACTATTGAATTTAGAATAGTCAAATATTTTTCTATTTATAAATAAATATTTTCTAATCATATGATTTAAAATACAAAATATATTTTTCACTGTAAGAATTTTGCCTTGACAATCAATGCAATAAAGAATATTTAAAAAATGTTTTATCAATCTAAAAATAGAAGCGAGTATGTATATCTTTAAATTACAAAATTTTATTAAACCACAGATGAAGTATTTCATTGGAGCACAAACAAGTGTTGCACTTGAAACTGCTATTGATCTGCAATTGCCGCTGATTGTTGCGATGCTTATGGACGATGGAGTGCTTCAGGGTGATTTATCCGTCATAGGTAAATACGCGGCATTATACATTATGCTTCTTGCAATCAATGCAGTGTTAATTTTTTGTTTTGGCTATTGCTCGGCGCATGCCTCAAATAACATGGCGGCATCTATACGATTAAAAACATTTTTACACATAAACTCGCTCAAGCTTTCACAAACATATAGTGTTACAGCCGGTTCTCTCATTACAAGGCTCACTTCTGATATAAATGTCTTGCAAGAGTCAACAAATTTAATGCAACGCCTTGCAATACGCGGCCCTTTGCAACTTGTGGGCGGTATTTTTATGCTGCTTTTTTTAGACAATCGTTTTGCCTTGCTTCTTGCGGTTGCCATGGTGATATTGGTACTGATTGTCGGTTTTGTTGTGAAATATACGCAACCTATGTATAAATTGATACAAGCCGGTATGGATAAACTCAACACCATCAATCAAGAAAGTATCGTGGGTTTACGCACTATAAAGGCGTACCATGGCGAAAAGAATGAAAAGGAGCGCTTCGACGACAGCAATCGTGATGTTTCAAAAACTGTTTTTCGCGTTCAGCGTCTTGTCAGTATGATGCAGCCTGCCTTTGGTATTGTGATGAATGTTACTTTGGCTATTTTGTTGGTTATAGGCAGTAGGGCTGTTGAGAGTAATGATTTGCAAATTGGGCAAGTAATGGCAACAATAAGTTATCTTACGCAAATTCTGTTTGCGCTTATGATGCTTGTAATGATTTTCCCCTCACTTTCACGAGCAAGTATAAGCTTGCAAAGAATTAAAGAAGTGTATGCGCTTGAAGTAGAGGAAGAGAGTAGCCTCGATAAAAAAGAAAGCCTTAAGGAAATTGAGAGTATTGAATTTTCAAATGTTTCCTTTACATATCCTGTAATTGAATCGAATAAAGAGCAAAGAGCAAGCCTTACTAATATCAATTTTAAGATAAAAGTCGGAGAAAAAGTGGCGTTTTTAGGTACGACAGGCGCAGGAAAATCCACCTTGATAAAAATTCTTTTTGGCTTATATGAACCAAACGAGGGTAATGTTCTTATTAATGGAAAAAATTTGCAAAATTATAAAATTCAAGATGTGCGTAATGCAATAAGTTATGTTCTGCAAAGAAGCGATTTATTCAATACAAGTATCCATGAAAATATAACTTTTGGCGATACCAACTACACGCGTGATGAAGTGCGATTTGCTGCAAAAATAGCTCAAGCAGAAGATTTTATTATGGATTTTGAAGAAGATTTTGAAAGAGAGTTGGGCTCAAAAGGCGTTGGAGTTTCAGGCGGACAAAAGCAAAGAATAAATCTTTCGCGAGCATTTTTAAAGAAATCCGACGTGCTTGTGCTTGACGACTGCACATCGGCACTTGATTTGAGAACGGAAAAAAGGGTGTATGAAGCAATTCGGGAAACAGACATGTATACAAGTATAATACTTATCTCGCAAAAAGTTGTCAGCGTAAAAGATATGGACAGAATCTATATATTAGACAAGGGGCGGATTGTTGATAGTGGCACACATAATGAGCTTATTAAAAATTCGTCGCATTACAGAGATTTCTGCTTCTCACAAAGTGTTAACATTGATGCAAATATTGGGGGTGATAATGAGTAATTTCGGAAAAGCTGCCCCAATGCCACAAAAAAGAAATAAAGAATCAAAATTTTTGCTTGAAAAGCCAAAACGCGCAATGCCAACAAAGACGATACTTGTTAGGTTGTTGAAATATTTTGGAAGAAGTAGATATATTCTATACGGCATTTTTGGGCTTATTATTATTTCAACATTGCTTAATGCGGCAAAACCTTATCTTACAGGGAAGATTATTGATGAGCTTACAAAGCTTTATGATGGTGATACTTCCATATATGTATCCTTCTATACGTATATAGTATTTCTTGTTATTGCAACAACTTCGGCTTCTCTTATACAATATTTTCAAGGGTATTTGGCGGGGCATTTAAATAAGGAGCTTATCTATAATCTTAGGCGCGACGTTTTTAATAAGCTTGTTGCCTTGCCTTTGAGCTATACGGAAAGCAAAAGTCATGGCGATTTAATGAGCAGAGTGGTTAACGACACAGAAAATGTTTCTAATGTGTTGTGTCAAAGCATTGGTTCATTCTTTGGTGCTATTGTGAGTGTTGTGAGCATAACAACAATTATGCTTATGATTTCGCCGCTTCTTACGCTTATTGTGTATCTTTTTGTTCCTCTTTCCATTGTGTTGACAAAATTTTTATCGCGCAGAATGAGAAGATATTTCAAAGCAAAACACGAAACCCTCGGCAAGCTTGAAGGAAATATAGAAGAAAGCACGTATGGCTATGAAACATTGCTCGCGTTCAATCAAAGAGAAAGAATGAGCGAGAAATTTGAAGCGATTAATGAAAATTATAGGCAAATTTCCATAAAAGCCGGTATACTGAGTAATTTTGTCAATCCGCTTCTCATGGTACTCTCAGGCGTTTCGTATATAGCTGTTGTTTTTATAGGGGCAATTATGGTGATAAATGGGCGCATTACTATAGGTACTATACAAACTTTTCTTTTGTATATACGTCAAATCACACAACCTTTAAACAATATCACAAGTCTTTATGCGCAAATTCAAACAGCTCTGGCAAGTGCCGAACGCTTTTTTGAAATTTATGATGCTGTACCGGAAGAAGATTACGGAACTGTACAGGTAGGGCGAGTTCAAGGTGAAATTGAAATCAATGATGTCCATTTTTCCTATTTCACAGCTGAACGCAAAGCTGAAGATTTTGACAAGAGAGTATTTAACAAAGAACAAAATATCGAAAAATCAAGCCCAAAAACTGTGTTGAAAGATTTTAATTTGCACATAAAGGCAGGACAAAAAATTGCGATTGTTGGAGAAACAGGATCGGGAAAAACCAGTATAATTAATATGATAATGCGTTTTTACCCCTTTCAAAGCGGAACAATTAAGCTTGATAATACAAATCTTGAAAACTATACCCTTGAAAGCCTCAGAAAGAACATAGCCCTTGTGCCGCAGGATACTTTCTTTTTTTCAGGAACTATCAGAGATAATATTCTCTATACGCAAGACACAAGCACATGCAATGATGAATCTACCGAACAAAGAATTATTGATGCCGCAAAATGCGCCAATGCACACGATTTTATAATGCAATTGCCGGAGCAATACGATACAATACTCTCCAGCGAAGCAGGCAACCTCAGTGCAGGGCAAAAGCAACTCCTCGCGCTTACTCGTGCATTTATGAAAGATGCGCCTATACTTATCCTCGATGAAGCAACTGCCAATATCGACACGCTGACAGAAATGCAAATCCAAAAAGCAATTCTCTCGCTTATGGAAAACAGGACTTGCTTAGTTATTGCGCACAGACTTTCAACCGTTGTAAATATGGATAAAATTATTGTGCTCGACAAAGGAAAGATTGTCGAAAGCGGAAATCATGAAGAATTACTTGCATGTAAAGGGCACTATTTTAATTTGTACTCTACAAATTAAGACTTATGTGTTGTCGATATTTTCATAGGCTTCACTTATTATAAAGCCCTTGTCCCTCAATGGAGTGTCTATGCAATTGATCTGTAAAATGCATAGCTTATCTACCTATAATTAAATCTTGAGTGAAAAATTTGCACGATTTTTAGTGTAAGCTTTCTAAAAAAAGGTGGAGCAGAATGATCAATAGTCAATTATAGAAATACATAACGGAGGAATTCCAAGATAATGTGGAGTTCCTCTGTCAAAGAAAGTGTTTAAATGTATTTAATGGTATTATTTTTGCTTTGCCGCAATAAGAATTGCATTCACCATATCTGACTTCACAGCTTTTTCTTCAAGATGATTTATGCCCTTAATAGTAATGCCTTTTGGTGAACAAATTTGTTGCTTCAAGTCATAAAACGAATTTGGAGTTTGCCCCGCAAGCACAACTGAACCGTAAAATGTTTGCACAGTTATTTTTCGAGCGTCTTTATGGCTGAAACCAAGTGTTACAGCTGCTTCGTAGAATGACTCCATGATATGGTAAATAAAGCCGGGCCCACTTCCCACAAGACCTGAAAAAGCATCAAACTTATCTTCAGGAATGATATACACGCTCCCGATGAGGTGAAAAAGTGACTCTACATCTGCTTTTTGCCCTTCATTGAGAGCGGGGTCGTCAAAGCAAAGTCCAAACACGCCTTTTCCAACGGCCGCCGGTAAATTTGGCATGGCACGCACAATTGGGCATTTTGCGTGAATATCACGCTTCATTGCGTGTATTTCAACACCGGCCGCGATAGAAAGAACAATTTTATCTCTTGTAACAAGTGTTGATAATTGTTCAAGATTTGCAGAAATGTGGTGCGGCTTTGAAGCAAGAATTATTATGTCCGACTTGTTCACAAGTTCTTTGAGTTCAAGATAATATTCTTCGGGGATTGATTCTTTATGCGGACCATGAGCATAAATTGTTTTTCCGTGTTGCTCAAGCCCTTTGCCTATCGCTCCGCCCATTTTACCGTAACCGATAATTCCAACTGTTTGAATTGACATAATGACTCCTTTTTATTTGTATATGTAGTGATAATTTTTTAATCTCTTGCAAGATATTGGGAACGCCCCACATATTTGGTTGTGGTAAGCTCTTTAATACCCATCACACCGTAAGAATGAAGTTTTGATGTGCATATCCCGATTTCAGCACCTAAACCCAATTGTCCGCCGTCGTTAAAGCGAGTTGAGGAATTGAGAAGCACTAAAGACGCGTCAACATCTTTTGAAAAGTTTTCATACATGTCAACATCTTGTGTGCAAATACATTCAGTGTGATTTGAGCCGAAATTGCTGATATGGTCCACAGCTTCATCGTAGGAATCAACAATACGCACGGCAAGAATAAGGTCATGGAATTCTTGTCCATAATCGCTTTCTTGCGCTTTTTTGATTGCACTTGGATTGTCGATGAGTTTCATAGCGTCGCACAGGGCATAGGCGCGGGAACACATGCGCATTTCCACATTATTCTCTTTCAAAGCCGGCACAACTTTTTTTAAAAATTCTTGCGCAATTTCTTGTTCAATCAGCAAACATTCCAAAGCATTACAAGCTGATGGACGCTGAGCCTTTGAATTGACAACTAAGGGGACGCTTTCATCGAGTTTGGCACTTTTTTCTACAAAGAGATGGCACACGCCTTTAAAATGCTTCAAAACAGGCATGGTTGCTTGCTCTACAACAGCACGGATAAGGTTTTCGCCACCACGAGGAATAAGAACATCAATATATTCATGAAGTTTACACATAACTTGCACGGCTTCTCTGTCTGTAGTGGGCACAATTTGTACTGCCTTTGACGGAAGTTGTGCCGCATCAAGCGCTTTACTGAGTAAGCCTGCAAGTGCTGTATTGGCATTGATTGCCTCTGAACCGCCACGCAAAATTACAGCATTTCCTGCGCGTAAGCATAAAATAGCCGCATCAATCGTTACATTCGGGCGAGATTCGTACACAATGGCAATAACTCCCAAAGGCACACGCATTTTACCGACAACAAGCCCGTTTGGGCGTTGCCACTGCTCTTCAGTCACGTTGATAGGGTGCGGATACTGCGCCGCATATTCACAGGCTTGCGCCATTTCTTCAACAATATCTTCTGTGAGCTTGAGTCTTTGTCTATCATGGACACTCATGCCTTTTTCTTCGGCCTTTTTATCGTCTTTTTCAGATTCAGCTAAAAGAAAAGCGTTGTTATCACGCAATAAATTTGCAAGAATTTCAAGAGCATCGGAAATTGATTTTCCGCTCGCACGTGATATCAAGCGAGAAGCTTTCTTCGCTTCTTTGCCCATTTCCGTAATCAGATTCTTTATATCCATAGTGTTTGCTCCTTAATATTTAAGATGATGGTGACAGGTATATGATTTCACCTGCGGCTCGCCAAAAGGGGACTCTCCCCTTTGGAAACCCTTTAAATGGGGATTTCCTTAAGATAAACACTCCTCACAATACATTTCATTTAATCATTGGTTCACAAAATATTACTTAAAGTTCAAATCCTTTTTTCGAGGAACGAAAAAGGGGATTATCCCCACAGTGCAAGGGTTTGCAAAGGGACCCCTTTGCCCGTCGGAAACAAATATAATTCCTGTAATCATCATTATTTTTATCCCAACGCGGCGGCTTCGTCGACAATCCAAATAAGATCGCCTTTTGGTCTGATGAACTGGGCGGGATATTTTGGTTCGTCGAGGAGGTTGAGCGCATGCGAGAGAGGTTCGTGCTTGTCGGCACCGCTCACAAGAAAGATGCAGGAGCGAGCGTTATTGATGACGGGTAGGGTGAGGGTAAGTCTGTCAGCGTTTTTAGAGTGCACGTATTGATCGACGACAAGTCTTTCTTTTTCCAGCAAGGCTTGCTCTTCAGGGAAAAGTGAGGCGACGTGCCCATCTTCACCAAGCCCGAGAAGTACACAGTCAAAGCGCGGAAATTCGCCGGGTTGCAATCTAAAATGCTCTTGCAATAAAAATTCATAGGCATTTGCGGCTGCAACGGGATCTCCTTCGCCTTTCATACGGTAATACCATGTGATGGGCACATGAGAGAGTAGTTCACGTCGTGCCATGCCGTAATTGCTGTCCGGGTGTGAGGGATCTACACAGCGTTCGTCAACCCAATACACAACAATATCTTCCCACGGAAG
>CAYJPB010000037.1:0-6857 GCA_964371955.1 uncultured Desulfovibrionaceae bacterium
CACACTTGCTTCGTCATTTAACAGTGCAATAAAATTGCACTTATTCCTACGCAGTGCTTGCCTGCTTTCGCAGTCTATATAGTAATTTCATCTGAAATTACTATATAGACAAAGAAAATGTTAGGGTTTCCAAAGGGATCCCCGTAGGAATAATTCCCTTGGTCTCGCTGAAAGCGAATGATATTCTTGTCAATTTCCAATTAATAATACAAATTTTTAGATAACTCAAGTTATTAGAAATATTTATCCCATCTCTTTTAAAATATTCACGGTATTTAAAATCAACTGGGGGCAAATTTTGCTTGTGCGCTTTTCTGTTTTATTGAGCTCTTGCCCTTCTTTGGTGGAAAGATCGAGGGAGAGGATTTCCTTACACATGGTACTGCCGTTTTCTGCAACAAAATTTTGATGAATGTGTTCCATTTTTTTAAATATGGCGCGTTTTTCTTTTGATTTTTTGTCTGTATAATCTATAGCGCCGTATTTTAGTCCCAAAGCAGTATATGCTCCGATTAATGCACCGCAGGTTTCTCCTTTGTTCATGCCGCCCCCAAAGCATACTCCCAATTGATTTGCCTGTTCTTCGCTGATTCCCAAAGCTTCACGCAATTGGTACAGCACAACTTGACAGCAATTATAGTCCAAGCCCATTCGATTGTTTACATCATCTATTGTCATTTGTTTTTCTCCTTTAAATTACAGTTTAGACGAATTTTCGTTTGTTTGATATATAGTTAGGGTTTGCAAAGGGGCTTAGCTCCTTTGCCCGCGCCGGAGGCGAATATAATACTTGTCAACATCATCTTAAACAATACATTGAAATTTAGAAATAATTTTGTAGTATTGTTCTTAAAAAATCTATGTGCAGATATTGATTTAATTTTTGCCATGTATCTTTATTTTTCACAAGCTTGTCGGGAGCTTGATACTGCACCCATGCCATAGCCGACCACGTAATTCCCCGCAAGCAGGTGAGAGGAATATACTGTTTTGTTCTTTCCTTTAAATTGTCGATAGTAAAGCGATTGTTGACTTGTGCGATATAATAATCGAGAAAGTTTTCAATTTCCTCCTTGCTGAATAAGGTATCTGTTTTCCAAAGGGTAGTTGTGGGGGCTAAGAAATGCCCCAAATCCTGTGCTGGATCGCCTTTTAATGGCTTTTCCCAATCCACAAGAAAATTTTGCGTGCTATTTTTGTTTATTAGAAAATTCCCTGAATTAAGTTCAGTGTTTATACAACATTGATAATGTACTTTTGTATTTGAATTTTTGACAATCTCTTTGCCTTGTTCGACAAGTTTTTGTAAAAATTCTGTAATTTCTTTATGTTGCAGTGGCGAATTGTAGTAATGTGCAAACATGCTTTCACATTCTTCCAGAATTGCCGCCAGAGGGTGAGTAGGGCAGAGGAGAAATGCGCTGTTTTCACCTGATTCATCAAGGGGATAACTATGAATATCAGCCAAAATTTCAGCCGCACGGTAGCTCTCATTTTGATATTCCAAGTGTTCTCCTTCAAGAAATTCCATCACCATCACGCCAAAAGGCAGGAGCGATTTGCTCCCGTCCACAAATAGCGGCTTGGGGGTTCGTCCCGTTGGTTTGAGGAGTTTGAGCGCTTGATATTCATAATTGATTTGATTTTCAAGATGCATTTGACTTGCTATATTCACACGCAAGACCATTTTTTTATGCGTTTTTGGATGTGTGAAAAGATAGTTGATATTATATTCGCCTTGCGCCAAAAAAGTATATTCTTCCACAATTTTTGCAGGTAAGTCTAAGCTTTCTCTGAAGAATTTGCTATGTGTATAATCTCGCAGATCAAGAACTCTTTCCATAAAAATTACCCTTGCCCTTTACGAATATCTGCATACTGCTTAGCAATTTCGTCAGCGCTCATACCACGTAGATACAAGCGACGCAATTTTTGCATAGTGTACATCAATTTCAATTTTTTCATGGCATTGCCTTCAAATCTGCGTGCCGAAGTGGTGATACAGGTATTTGCTATTGTTGGTTTTTTTCCATATTCTTTGAGGGTGAGTGAGAGCTGATAATCTTCCATGATAGGGATTTCCGGAAATCCACCGACTTCAAAAAACAATGCGCGCGGAATAAATATTCCTTGATCGCCAAAGGCTATGCCGTCTTTTTTAAGACGGCGATTAGACATAATACCGCAACATCGCATTAAAAAATCATCACAGTCGAATTGTAGGTTGAATGCCCCCCAAGATTGGGAAAGAGCCATTGTTTTAAGTTCTTGTTCAATGTTTTGCGGTAAAGTGCTGTCACAATGCAGAAAGAAAAATAGTTCACCACTTGCTATTTTGGCGCCTGTGTTCATTTGATTCGCTCGCCCTTTCGGAGAAGTCAGCACTCTATACTTTGAAGAAAGTTTTTGTAAAATATCTACAGTAGTGTCTGTGCTTCCTCCGTCAACAAAGATAATTTCGCAATTTTGCAGTTTGTCCAATTCGTCTTGTAAGTCTAAAAGAGTGCTACTTTCGTTATATGTAGGAATAATCACAGAAATTTTTGGGTTTTGACAAAGATATTCAGCCGTATTGCTCCTATCTGCTTTGTTACAGATTCGTTCACGCAAATGCAATACATCTGTGGGAGTATCAATATCGTTCAATTTAAAAATAACTTCAGTGCGATAGTTTGCATTTTCAAGATAGTGTACTGTATTTTGTAAAACATCACCCGAGCCGTATTTGATATCCGCAAAAGCCTCTTTTATAAGGTTTTTCATGGAAATTAAGCAATAACCGCCGTCAACAGTTGCGCCAAACACCACATCTTTATTCGATAAAGCAGAAAAAGCTGTCAAGAAATGATTGGCTTGCAGCTCGGGAATATCCGCACCAACCAGTACACAATTTCGATAGCCTTGAGCAAATACATCTTCAAAGGCATGCGCCATTCTCTCGCCTATGCCCTTACCTCTTTGCGGAAAAAATGTATCGAAGGATGGAAATAAATCAAAGAGCAGAGCATCTTGTCCGCTTTCTTCATAGCAAATAAACACATCTTTTTTTGTCATTAAAGCTTGTGCGACAATATCTTGCAAAAATGAAATATGCAATTGTGCACATTCGTCGGGTGTATAACACGGCATAAGGCGAGTTTTCGTCTTGCCTGCGATGGGAACTCGTGTAAAAAGTATAATTGCGTCTTTATTGTTCATTTGATGGTTATCCCTTGTAGAATTTGAAGCGAAGTCTGTTGAAAAAAGAATTTTTAATATCCGCCTGTTCATCAATTGCCAAAATTTCACATAAAATATGCTTGACTTGTTTGGGTTTGTTTTTTGAAAATTGCCGTGCACAAGAAGCGCAATAAACATACATATTTTGCTCTGTATCTTTTTCTAAAGATTCAGCAAAGTGATTACTGAATTGCGTTGAAATTTCAGGCTCTTTTGCCGAAGCCAAGCCACCCAAACCGCAGCATTGAGGTTCACTCAGAACACTTGTTCCTTTCGGTAGAAATGGTTTTATACTCTCGAGCAAGAAATTTTCTTTTCTGTCGGGGCAAGGCATAAAAATGTGTATGTTCTGCTCTTTGATTTTATTGCCGATATTAAGTGTGTTGAGTGCTTCGTAAATGCTGACAACATTAAGTTCTGTATTTTGCTTCAAATAATAATAGCAATTTGGACAAACAGCAATAATCTCCTCTATTTGCTTTTGCTTGGCGTGCTCTGTAAGCCTTTGATGAATGGCACTTTCCTTTTCGTGTAAACCAAGCTCGCCGATGGGCTTTGCGCAACAATCAAACCAGACGCCGATATCGTGTTTTGCGGCAATTTCAATCAATTTCTTACTTGTTTGCGGATATAAAGAGGGAAAATTACAGCTCAAAAACAGCACGCGTTTTTTGTTGGCTGATGCAAGATTTTTAAAGATATAATTTTCTTTTTCCAATCGTAAAAATGCATATTTCTTCAAATCAGCTTTTTTGCTTTGAACAAGTTCTTTCCTCAGCTCAATAAATACATGCTTGCCGTCAATCCCGATAGGGCAGATGTTACTGCACGTACCACACAAAAAGCAATGATACGCCACTTCTATGAGTTTTTCTCTGTCGCTGAAATCCAAATTATATTTTTGCAAAAAAGCACAATTTTTCGTGCATTTTCCACAGGATACGCATTGTGAACAATCTGTGTGAACAGTATTCATATTTTTGCCTCTTCGAGAATACGCTTCTTTTTAATGATTGTATTAATCGCCAGCAGAAAAAGGGCAAAAAGAGCTGTAAGCACAAAATATGTCATTCTGTTTTCTTTGTTGATAAGAACATTCATTCCCATTGTATAAAGGACAGTGCCCGGAATCATAAAAATAAAAGTATAAAATATATAATTTTTGAAAGAAATATCCGTTACTCCATAGGCAAAATTTTGTAAATTATAAGGGAAAATAGGAACTAATCTTGTAATCATCATTAATAAGAAATAGTTTTTATCCTTATTTCCAAAAAGCGTATTGAGGTGACGATTTTTCAAGGCGTAATTTTTAAGCGATTCCTTCAAACAAAATCTGCTTATGGCAAAAGTAAGTCCTGCATTGGCAGTGGTTGCCATCAAACATAAAACTGTCGCAACAAGTGGCGAAAACATTAATGCACCGAGAACCGCAAACACAAATCCGGGCAAAGCTAAAATTGCTCCGATAACTACAGTAAACAAGCAATAAAGAACGACAGCCGCAAGCATATTGCTATCAACCAAATGTTGCAAGAGCGCCAGAGTTTCTTCACTTTGTAAATATTCCGATAAACCTAAATTATAATTTAGGATAACGATTGTTACAATAAAAACTGTAAAAGCTATTAATGTATACTGTTTTTTCATGGAGAGAACACCTCCTTCTTTTCAGCCATTTTGTGAAATATTCAAGAATATTTCTTTTGTATTTTTGGCTTGTCGAAACGAAATGAGAAAACCTAAGCTTAGTTATTCAGACGAAGCTAGAGGAATAATTCCTAAATAATGAATAGTATTCGCAGGTGATTAAAATCTTTAAACGCGTACAAACGATAAAAAAAGATTTTTAAAAAGAGCAACCTACCCTTTAAAAAAGAAGGGTCAAGTAAAGCCGAGAGCGCACACAGGCGCAATCGCCAATAAAGAAAGAGCATGAGAAAAATTAACAGAAAAAGCCCCACTCGAATTTTCGAGTGCGCATGTTGTTATGCGAGAAAGGGTATTTTTTACTGTCATCAAAATTCCTCTGTTCTTTGTATACGTAACACTGTAATGAGATGAACTGCAAATGTCAAGCTTCAAAAAAGAATATTTTAAATAATCAACTTAATTCTCTCTTCATTTGCCCTGAACAATTTATTCTATAAAAAAGTGGGTTGTGATTTTACATTCTCAATGAAACTTGTAAGGTTTCCAAAGGAAATTATTTCCTTTGGGCGCGCCGCAGGCGAATATAATCCTTGTCAACATCAAATGAGATAAAATGTAAATCGGAACGCAGTTTCACCAATGTTGCCATTAATTTTTTGCCTTGCAAAGCGTATAAGATTAGGGTATGTCTTGTTTTGTTAAATGTTAAAATTATGATGAGGAAGATATGTCTGTCAAACCAAACAAGAAAAAAACTGAAAAAAGTCTTTTCAGAGAATATGCAGAAGCTATTGTAATTGCTTTGCTTATAGCTTTATTTATACGCACATTTGTTGTGGCGGCGTATAAAATTCCTTCGGGCTCAATGCTACAAACATTACAGATTGGCGATCATTTATTGGTCAATAAATTTTTATATGGCGTGAAAAATCCATTCGGAGATGGCTATTTGCTTGAGGGAAGAGATCCGCAAATCGGTGATATTATTATTTTCCCTTATCCTGATAATCCTGAAATAGACTATATAAAGCGTGTTGTGGGTGTTCCGGGTGATGTTATTGAAATCCGCAATAAGCAGCTGTATAGAAATGGCGAACTTGTTGTTGAAGATTATATTCAACATTCTCAGCCGGATGTCATTATGCCGACGAGGGATAATTTGGCGCCTGTTACTGTGCCGGAAGATATGTATTTTGTAATGGGTGACAATAGGGACGATTCTATGGATTCCCGCTTCTGGGGCTTTGTTGAAAGAGACACTATTCATGGAAAAGCGTGGAGATTTTATTGGTCGTGGGACGATACAGATAATAGTGTACGCTTTGAAAGAATTGGGCGTTCCGTGCATTAATCTTTTCGGGGGTGGCTATGGTTATTATTCTTACTTCGGGTGCGCTTGACGGCGTGGATGCCTACAGGGTTGATCTTGAAGTTGAGCATAACAATAAAGGCTTACCCTCTTTTTTGATGGTAGGACTGGCTGAAGGGGCGGTGAAAGAAGCGAAAGACAGGGTTTTTTCTGCTTTGAGAGCGTGCCAACTGCCTGCGCCTGCCGGTAGAATAACCGTAAATTTAGCTCCGGCAGACAGGAAAAAGTTCGGCTCTTTTTATGATTTACCGCTTGCAATTGCGCTATTATGCGCGAGTGAAGTGCTTGATAATGAAGTGTGTAAAAACTTTTTCTTTGCGGCGGAACTTTCACTCAGCGGGGAGTTGCGTGCTGTTCCCGGCATACTTCCCTTGGTTTTGAGGGCGAAAGAAGAAAAGTTGAAAGCTGTTTTTGTTGCCGAAGAAAATGCTCAAGAAGCGGCGATTGTTGAGGGAATTGACGTATACGCAATCAAAAATATCCCCCAATTGGTAGCTTTTTTATGCGGAAGAGAAAAATTAGAGCCTGTTATTGCGCAAAAATTTGATGAAAATACACGCTTTTATATGGACTTTTCGGAAGTCAAAGGGCAAGAACAAGCGAAAAGAGCTATAGA
>CAYJPB010000037.1:6867-13627 GCA_964371955.1 uncultured Desulfovibrionaceae bacterium
AATTGCCGCCGCAGGTTCGCATAATCTTCTCTTTATAGGCCCTCCCGGTTCGGGTAAAACTATGCTCGCCAAGCGTATTCCCACAATTCTTCCCCAATTAAGTTTTGACGAAGCTTTGGAAGTGACAAAAATCTACAGCGTATCGGGGAGTTTAAAAAATAAAGGTCTTATTAAAAATCGCCCATTTCGTTCGCCACACCACACTGTGTCAGACATTGCATTGATAGGTGGCGGAAAAATGCCAAAACCCGGTGAGGTTTCTATGGCGCATAGGGGCGTTCTTTTCCTTGATGAATTGCCTGAATTTCAAAAAAGTGCTTTGGAGGTTTTACGTCAACCCCTTGAAGACGATTGCGTGACCATTGCCCGTGTGACACATACGTCCACATATCCCGCGAACTTCATGCTGGTTGCCGCTATGAACCCTTGCCCATGCGGATATGCCACAGATCCAACACACACATGTACATGCTCACCCATGACAAAACAAAAATATAGAAATAAACTTTCAGGCCCTTTACTTGATAGAATTGACTTGCATATTGAAGTTCCCGCCGTGCCGTATAAAGATTTACGAAATGATGTTAAAGGTGTTTCCTCCACACAAATGAGAGAAACAATTCTCAAAGCCAGAGAAATTCAAAAAAAACGTTTTCAGGGCACGCCATACTCTTCAAATGCGGAACTTTCTGGGAGTTATCTTGAAAAATATTGTGCGCTAGGTGATAAAGAACACGATTTTCTTGGCGCTATTGTTGAAAAATTTGCGCTTTCCGCTCGTTCGTATACAAGGATTTTGCGTATAGCTCGAACGATTGCGGACTTGAATAATGAAGATCATATTTCCACAGCTCATCTTGCCGAAGCTGTGAATTACAGAACTCTTGACAGGACACATTCGTAAAAAACTGTGAGAGAGTGCCATGCCATTCAATGTACATTTTTATTAAGATGATGTTGACAAGGATTATATTCGCCTGCGGCGCGCCCAAAGAAGATAATCTCCTTTGGAAACATTATTCGTTATTATAGGAAAATAAAACCCGTAATCCATTTTTTGTTTTAGAATTGCAAGCCGGAAAGTTCTCTATATGCTTCAAGGGCTTTGTTGCGAACAGCGGCTGTAAGACTTACGGCAACGCTGGCCTTTTGCATGCTGATCATAAGTTCGTGCACGTTTTGCGTTTCACCTGCTGCGAATGAAGTAATAGCCATGGCTTTTTCGTCTTGCAAATCGTTCAATTCTTGCAGAGATGCATTTAGTGTTTCACCAAAGGAAGAAACTTGTGGCGGTTCAGCATTTACGATATTTGCTTGTGTTGTGTTGAATGTTCTTTGTGACTGCTGAAAAGCTGCCAGCGCATCGCCGTATGATGTTGTTCCTACTGATTGAATACTCATAATCCACCTCTACTTGCCGATTTCAAGGGCTTTCATATACATTGCTTTAACTGTTTCAATTGTTGTAACGTTGGCATCATACCCACGTTGGGCGGTCATCATATTTGCCATTTCTTCAACGATATTGATGTCCGGATACATAACGTAGCCGTCAGGGTTAGCGTCGGGATGTCCGGGTTCATACACGGCACGTAAAGGGCGATCGTCAGTTGCGATACCCACCACACGCACGCCGCGTAATTCTCTGTCAAGGGCGGTTTCCATATGCACGCCGAAATGGTTGTCGATTTCTGTGGATTCCTGCACAACTGTTTTACGTTGGTATGGGCCGCCGTCAACTGTGCGGGTTGTCTTTGCATTCGCTATATTCATAGCGATAATATTTAGGTGCGTTCTGTCGGTTGAGAGAGCAGATGCGCCTATGTCAAGCGCGGTCATAAAGTCCATTACTTACTCCCCTCTGAAATAATGTTTTTGAGTCCTGTGAATGAAGAAGTCATAATTTGACTTAAGGTGGAATATTGTAAGTTGTTCTTGCTTATCTTCACCATTTCTTCATCAAGGTTTACTCTGTCTTCACCGGGAATTGTACGAGGGGTGAATTCTTTATCGAATTCAGCACTGAAAGTGTGTATATTAAAAGTAGAGGGAATATGCCCATCTTGAGTTTTTGCAACATTTCCCAAGGCATCTAAATTGAGTGCTTTTTGTAACTCTTCTTCAAAATACAATTCACGCGGTTGATAATTTGGTGTGTTCACGTTGGCAATGTTACTCATGATAACGTTTTGCCTTTGCAATTGCATATCCATTACCGATGAAACTAACTCTATATTGAAATTGAATAAACTCATACTGACCTCCAAAAGCTTTTATGGCTTTGCAAGTCGTTAAGCAAAAAGCGTGCCATCTAAGTAAATATTTGATTTATTGAGTTTTATTTAAATTTTTTCTGCTTTGTCAAAAAGTTAACACATAAAAAATAATGTGCATTGTCAAAAAAGCATTATAAAAATATTTATTGTATAAAAACAGGTTGTTATAGAATGGAACATAAATTGCATAGAGATAATAGATACTATGACTTTGGGGAGGAGAACCTTATGTCACAATCAAAAAGCTCACCAAAATTTGATTTTAGCCGATTTTCCGATAACGGCGATGTCGTACTTGGAGCCGGTGTTGTTGTAATTTTGCTCGTAATGCTTATTCCAATGCCGACATTCCTGATTGACATTATGCTGTCATTCAGTATTTCTTTGGCTCTACTAATTCTTATCACCAGTATGTTTATGACAAGCCCACTTGAATTTTCTATTTTCCCGAGTGTCTTGCTTGTCACCACATTATTACGACTTGCTTTGAACGTTGCCACAACAAGACTTATATTATTGAACGGCGATCAAGGACCTGATGCCGCGGGTGAGGTTGTGCAATCCTTTGCATTGTTTGTTGTGGGTGGATCGTATGTTGTCGGTGCTGTTATCTTCTTGATTCTTTATATTTTGAATAAAGTTGTTATCACAGCCGGTACAACACGTATCGCTGAAGTTGCGGCGCGCTTTACCTTGGACGCTATGCCCGGTAAACAAATGGCGATTGAAGCAGATTTGAATGCAGGGCTCATCACAGAAGATGAAGCGAATGAAAAACGTCACAATCTTAGACGTGAAGCTGATTTTTACGGTGCGATGGACGGTGCTGGAAAGTTCGTACAAGGTGACGTAACTGCAGGTTTAATCATCACAGGTATCAACCTTATTGGTGGTATACTAATAGGCATTTTCCAAAAGGGTATGACATGGACAGACGCTTTGATGACATTTTCTCTGCTCTCCATAGGTGACGGTCTTGTTTCTACCATTCCATCGATTATTATTTCTGTTGCCGCAGGTTTAATTGTTTCCCGTGCCGCCGCTGAGGCGAAAATGGGCGAAGAATTCATGGCACAATTGTCTTATAATACGAAAGTTCTCAAATTAGTAGCAGTCATATTATTTGTATTTGCACTTATTCCCGGTTTGCCTACAGTTCCTTTTCTTATCTTTGCCATAGCCTTGTTCCTTATTTCAAGAAGTATGGATAAGCGTGATAAAGAAACTTTGAACGCTCAAAAAAGCGCTTCTCAAGGCAAGGGCGCAAAGGGTTCTGCCGGCGCAACAGGCGGAGAAGCAACAAAGCCACAAAGCCCCGAAGAAGTGCAAAACCTCTTACCACTTGACACGCTTGAACTTGAAGTCGGTTATGGGCTTATCCCCCTTGTTGACGAAAGCCAAAACGGTAATCTCCTCACCCGTATTCGTTCAATCCGTCGTCAATTTGCTCTTGATATGGGCGTGGTTATACCTTCCTTGCATTTGCGCGATAATCTTCAACTCAAGCCCGGTCAATATTCCTTACTCATCAAGGGCAATCAAGTGGCGAGTGCAGAAATTCTTATCGATCATTACCTTGCAATGGATCCGGGTAATGCCACCCAGAAAATTAAAGGTGTCGAAACTCTTGAGCCGGCATTCAATCTTCCTGCGCTCTGGATTCCTGAAAATCAAAAAGAAATTGCTATCAGCGCCGGTTATACGGTGGTCGATCCTGCAACGGTTATTGCAACGCATCTTACCGAAGTTATCCGCAAACATCTCGGCGAATTCTTGGGCAGACAAGAAGTGCAAGCATTACTCGATATTCTTGCAAAGCGTTCACCCAAAGCCGTGGAAGATCTTGTGCCAAATACCCTCGGGCTTGGCGTAATACAAAAAGTATTGCAATCACTTGTGAATGAAAATGTGTCAATCCGTGATATGCTTACCATCGTCGAAACTCTTGCCGACCAAGGGCAAGCCACAAAAAGCCCCGACTATCTTACTGAATTTGTACGTGAAAAACTTTCTCGCAGTATTGTGAAATCGTATATGGATTCAAAAGGTACGCTCAATGTGCTTACACTTGACCCGCAAACCGATCGCATGGTGCAAGAATCGATAAGACAAACAGAATCAGGCACATATCTTGCCATGAACCCAATTTCAGCGCAAAAACTTGTCAATAATATCAACACAACAATCGATAATGTTATTCTCACCGAGGGGCAACCTGTTCTGCTTGTAACCCCTGCCGTGCGCCCCCATTTGGCAAACCTTATCACACGCTTTGTGCCAAACGTTGCGGTTATTTCTCAAGCTGAAATTCCTTCCGATATTCGTTTGCAAGCTGTTGGAAGCATTGCAATAGAGCAATAGTAAGCTCACCTAGATGTGTTTTGACATTCACCGCCTTTATGATTTTGCTTTACCAAAGATTATAGAGGCGGTTTTTCAAAAAATTCGTAAGGATAGGAAGTCAGGTGATAGGAATTATTCACACAATAAGAATTGCGTGGATTTTTTCTCTCAAATCAAATTAGATTCTCAATGCAAATTTATTTGTTTGCCAAGTAAACGCCTGTAATGGTGAATAAGCCGCCGACAAGAATGGCAGAGGTGATGGCTTCGCCAAGAAAAATAGCTCCAAGTAATACACCGAAAACAGGAACAAAATTAATAAATACACCTGCTTGTGTTGCGCCAAGCCCTTTCACGGCTTCATAAAACCACACAAAACCCAAAGCACTGCCAAATATACCAAGGTATAAAGCACAAAGCCAAAAATCAACAGGCATACTCGCAATTTGCGTGAGGGAATTACTGTTGAAAGCAAAAGGAATAAAGAAAATTGTTCCGATAATACACGCCCACGTCACGGCAACAAGAGGACTGAGTTTTTGCAAAAGAACCTTGCCAACAAGTGAGTAAATTGCCCATGAAAAAACACAGCCAACAATGGCTATGTCACCAATGGCAAAACTGTTAAATAAATTACTGATGTGTCCGCCCGAAATAATAATCACAGCACCGCAAATACTTACACAAATTCCTGAAAATTTGAGAATTGTAAGCCTTTCGCCAAGAAATAAAGCAGCTCCAAGAGCAATAAAAAGTGGGTTGTTTGCAACAATAAGAGAAGCGCGTGCGGCAGGAACGGTTTTCAAGCCGTAGAAAAAGAACATATTATACGCCCAAATACCCGTTAAAGCAAGAATTGTCACACCTAAAAATTGCTTTTTCGTCAAGCGAGGCAAACCGCCTCTGGTCAATAACACTGCATATAAAACAATCGAGGCAGTCAAAAATCTAAAAAATCCAATGAAAGGCGCATCGGCATACGTCGCAGCAATTTTCCCCACAACAAAAGTGCCTCCCCAAAAGGCTGCACATAAAATCATCTTTACGACTAAAAGCCAGTAGGAAGAACTTGTACTTATATTCTTGTGACTTGCTGTGTACGACATCTTTTCCTCGCTCTTGAAAGCGATAGAAAATCACGCTTCCTTATAAAAATATAGAATACAATAACATAGAATTATTTTATTGCAAGCGACAAGGATAAAGATGTAACCTATTGTTATATTTGATGAATTATTTTTAAGAAAATTTCAGATAAAAAAGTCAGATATTCTAATCTCTTTTTCCAAAACAAGCGAAAAAAAGGATATAGCTTAAAATTCAAAATGCTGTATACTGTTTTCTTCAAACTTGAAAAGCAAAGGAAATACGTATGTTATCAATGCCTAGCGATTTAGAGAGTCCAAATCTGCCAGCAAATGCAGAACTTGTTTTACAGAAGAGATATTATAAAAAAGACGAAAACGGGAATTGCACAGAAAATTCAAAAGATTTATTTTGGCGAGTTGCTTCAACTATCGCACACGAAGAAGTAAAATATGAAAACAGCAGTGTAGACGAAGAAACGCTTGCAAGACAATTTTATTCTTTGATGGCACAAGGAAAATTTCTTCCGAACTCTCCAACACTTATGAATGCCGGCACCCGTTTAGGACAGTTGGCGGCTTGCTTTGTTTTGCCTGTGGGCGATTCCATTGAAGAAATTTTTGATGCCGTAAAATACGCCGCAATGATACATAAATCCGGTGGCGGAACAGGCTTTTCCTTTACTCGTTTACGCCCGAAAGATTCTCGTGTGGGCACAACCGGTGGCGTTGCTTCCGGCCCTCTTTCTTTCTTGCGTATTTTCAATACCGCTACCGAGCAAATTAAACAAGGCGGCACAAGACGTGGCGCCAATATGGGTATTTTGCGTGTCGATCACCCCGATATTATGGAATTTATCCGTGCAAAAGAAGTGGACGGAGAATTCAACAATTTCAACCTTTCCATAGGTATTACCGAAAACTTTATGGAAAAAGTTGAACAAAATGCAATGTATGACTTGATTGACCCGCATACGCTTCAACCAACTTCACAACTCAACGCAAAAGAAGTGTTTGACATTTTGGTACAAAAAGCATGGCTCAGCGGCGATCCGG
>CAYJPB010000037.1:13637-17629 GCA_964371955.1 uncultured Desulfovibrionaceae bacterium
TCTTCCTTGACAGAATAAATAAAGACAATCCTACACCGAATCAAGGCGAAATGGAATCAACAAATCCATGCGGTGAACAACCTTTATTGCCTTATGAAGCATGTAACCTCGGTTCAATTAACTTATCAAAATTTTATATTGCAAAACAATGTTCTGACAATCCTCACGATTGCATTGATTGGACTTCTTTAAAAGAATGTATCGACTATTCTGTCCGCTTTTTAGACAATGTTATTGATGCTTCAGTCTATCCGCTTGATAAAATTCAAGAAAAAGTTCTTACTAACAGAAAAATCGGCTTAGGCGTAATGGGTTTTGCGGACTTACTTTTCTTGCTCAGCCTCGGCTACGATAGCGACGAAGCTGTCCAAATCGGTGAAGATCTTATGCGTTTCTTGCAAGAAGAAGGCAGAAAGTCTTCCGAAAAGCTTGCCCAAGAACGTGGTGCTTTTCCCGCATTCGATGAATCTATTTTTGCCGATGGACCTTTATTGCGTAATGCAACCATCACAACAATCGCGCCAACAGGCACGCTTTCCATTCTTGCTTCCTGCTCTTCAGGTGTTGAACCTTTGTTCGCCCTTTGCTTTGCAAAAAATGTTATGGACGGCGAAAGACTTTTGGAAGTCAACCCCTATTTTGAACGTGCGCTTATCAACAATAATCTCCACTCACCAGAACTTATGGAATTGCTTGCGGAACACGGGACAATTAAAGGTATTGAGTCGCTCCCCGAAAGTATGCGCAAAGTGTATGTGACGGCTATGGATATTTCACCCGAAGCACACTTGAAAATGCAAGCCGCTTTCCAAAAATATACAGACAATGCCGTTTCAAAAACCGTAAACCTTGAAAATGACGCAACAATTGAAGATATAGATAAAATTTATCGCCTTGCATATACATTGGGCTGTAAAGGCGTAACTGTCTACCGTGACGGCTGTAAAGCCATTCAAGTGCTTTATACAGGCGATGCCGAAAAGAAACGCAACCAGCAAAACACTCCTACAAGTTCGCATATCGTCGTTCGACAAAGACCGGATTATCTTCAAGGATTCACGCAAAAAATACCAACAGGGCTTGGCGTACTTTATCTTACAGTAAATGAAGATGAATTTCATCAACCATTTGAAGTGTTTGCAACGATCGGAAAATCAGGAAGATCTGTTACGGCAAAAGCAGAAGCCATAGGAAGACTTGTTTCGCTTGCTTTACGTTCAGGAATTGACGTTCGTTCAATTGTCGATCAACTTAAAGGTATCGGTGGCGAGCATCCAATATTTCAGAAAAAAGGTATGCTCCTTTCTGTGCCCGATGCAATTGCGTGGGTGCTTGAAACAAAATATCTTAAAGGCGCAAGCACAAATACATCAACGCAGTCAATGCTTGACAATAAAGTGCATTGCCCTGATTGCGGCGAAGTTATGGTGTTCCAAGAAGGCTGCCATATCTGCCCGGCATGCTCACACTCGCGTTGCGGTTAGTGTATGATTTTTGAGGCCTCTTTTTAGAGAAAGGGGGAATCGTGTTTTTAGGGGATTATCCCCATACACGTTCCCCCCTTCCTTTTTAATATTTTTTAAATCAATAGTCTGACAATTCTTTCAGCGTATTCCAATTTGTATTGTATCTGAGTTGAAGTTGACAAGATTTATACGCGAATTAATGGGCTTGTAGCCAGTTTTGTGCACTTGCAAATTCTACTTTCAGCGGAACTCTAAAGCCGACTGTGTGCGGAAATTGTACATCTGCCATAAGCTCAGCCAGTTTTTCTCCTGCTTTATCTGCATATTCATTCGGGACTGAAAGAATAAGTTCATCGTGTACTTGCAAGAGCAAATCCGCATTATAGGATTGTAATTCCTTGTTATCGCTCACGGAGAGCATGGCAAGTTTGATGATGTCCGCCGCAGAACCTTGAATAAGAGTATTAATGGCTTGCCTTTCCGCTAAAGCGCGAGCAGGACGGCTTGGGCTGAGTAAGTCAGGCAAAGGACGACGACGACCGGCAATTGTGACAACATAGCCTTTTTCAATAGCATCTTCCAAAGTTTTGTCATAAAATGCCTTAATACCTTTAAATCTCTCAAAATAACGGTCGATAAATTCTTGCGCTTCTTTGGTACTTACCTTGATGTCTTGTGCTAATTTACGTGCGCCCATGCCGTAAAGCAAGCCAAAGTTAATAGTTTTTGCCGCTTGTCTTTGTTCGACAGTCACTTCATCAAGACTCACTGCATTGAGTAATGCAGCGGTGGATTTATGGATATCTTCATCATTTTTGAACGCTTCAATAAGGCTCGTTTCTTCTGAATAATGCGCAAGAACTCGCAATTCAATTTGCGAATAATCGGCAGAAATAAGGCTGTGTCCCTCTTGTGCGATGAAGCAAGCACGCACTCTTTTTCCAAGTGCTCCGCGTATGGGTATATTCTGCAAATTGGGGTTTGAGGAAGATAAGCGCCCTGTAGCAGTTGCCATCTGGTTGAAAGTAGTGTGTATTCTTCCGTCTTTATCGATGAGCTTTGGCAGTGGCTCTAAATAGGTAGAACGCAATTTTTCCAGCTTTCTGTATTCGAGCAAGGCGTCAATAATAGGGTGATGCCCGCTCAGTTTTTCAAGATTGTCTTGCGAAGTAGAAACCTGCCCCCCTTTTGTTTTGGCAAGAGTGGGAAGTGCTAAGTGGTTGAAAAGAATATCGCCTGTTTGTTGGGCAGAGCGTATATTAAATTCTTTCCCGGCAAAACCATAAATTTCTTGTGTAATTCTTTGAAGTTCCTTTTGAGTTTCCTCAAGAAAGTTATTGGTTTCCTGCACATCAAGCATAATTCCTTTTTCTTCCATTGAGGCAAGAACAGGAATAAGCGGCAATTCCAAATCTCTATAAAGCTCTGAAATATTGTTTTTTTTCAATTCTTCTAAAAAAACATCCCTCAAGCAAAGAGCAAGTGAAGCGGGCATAGAAAAAGGCAAATGCTTTGTTTTATCACGGGCAAGAGTTGAAATTTTACTCCATGAATAATCTCTTTGTTCGGGTTTGAACAGATAATTGACAAGCGCTATATCAAATATTTTTTCAAGTGGAACGGCATTAAAAATATTCGGATAATTGCGTAAAAGTGATTTGTAATCTACACAAATAATTGTGTCAAAACTGTTGCAATAGTCAATCAAAGCAGATTGGTCACCTATATATTGATATTCATTGTCTTCACAGGCAATAAAAAAGCCTGCTCTGTTTCTGTCTACTTGATTAGCTTGTAACAGTGCGAGAACATTTCCTTTTTTTTGAGGTAAAGTTTTAATGACTTCAGGGGTTTGCTCTTCATTAGGGCTTGTTTCGGGCATATCAAAAAGGCTCATTCGGCTCATATTTTTTGAGCTTTCTTTCACTTTTTCTTTTGACTCGTACAGGGAATCGGCATTTTTTATTTTGATAATGCCCTTGTCTTTGAGGTAATGCAAATCTTTAAGAAGAGAGGGCATTTCATACACTCTGAAAAAGTTTGCACAGGCATCAAAATCAATACCTTGTACGATTAAGTCGTCCTTTTGTATGTGATCGCAACAAGATGTTTCAAGAGTTGTGAGGCGGCGATACATAAACATGGCATCGAGATTGTTTTCAAATTTTGCTTTTACATTTTTGGGTAAATCGTCAAAATTATCTCGAATTGCTTCAAGGGAGGGAAAATCTTTGAAAATTTTCTCAGCTGTTTTTTCACCTATACCGCGAATACCGGGGATATTGTCGCTTGAATCGCCGATAATTGCTTGTATATCCGCCCATTGTTCGGGGATTAGCCCCGTGTCATTAGTGAAAGAATCGTAAGTGACAAGCTTCACTTCTTTTCCCGAGGGATCCCACATAAAGACATTTTTATGGAGGCATTGCTTCAAATCTTTGTCAATACCCACTATAACAACTGTGCGTTCGTCTCTGTATTGCTTTGCTAAGGAGGCAATGCAGTCATCAGCTTCGCAATTGTTTG
>CAYJPB010000038.1:0-1088 GCA_964371955.1 uncultured Desulfovibrionaceae bacterium
GTGTTGAACGAGCTTTACGACTTATTTATTGACTTAGACGCTACCGACGAACAAGTGGAATTCCCCGTGCTTTATGCCATCGGTAGAAACGGTGTCGCCATGAAAGAGCTTGACGATGAACAAATAAACCTCGATCCGCTTTTCGACACAATTTTAGAGCATATTCCCGCGCCGTCTTATGACACTTCCGAACCTTTCCAAATGCTTGTAGCCGATTTGGATTATTCCGATTATCTCGGTCGTCTTGCAATCGGGCGTATCAAACACGGCACAGCTCGCACAAAAGAAGCCCTTATCTGTATCGGTGAAGACGAAAAAGTGCAAACATTACGTGCAACAAAAATCCAAATATATTCAGGTGTTTCCCTTGTTGATGTTGAAGAAGCACAAGCAGGCGACATCATTGTTATGGCAGGCATTGAAGATACAACCATCGGCGATACCATCTGTACTAAAGAAAATCCACGCACGCTTCCTCGTATACGCGTGGATGAGCCTACTGTCGCCATGCGTTTTGGTATAAACACTTCTCCTCTTGCAGGAAAAGAGGGTAAAATTGTTCAATCTCGTAAAATTCGTGAACGTCTCGACAAAGAAATGCTCACAAACGTTGCCATAAAAGTTGAAGACAGCCCCGTAAAGGAAACATTTATTGTAAAAGGACGTGGCGAATTTCAAATGGCAATTCTTGTTGAAACTATGCGCCGTGAAGGCTTTGAGCTTACTGTCGGTCGCCCCGAAGTTATTCTCAGAGAAGAAAACGGTGTTGTGTATGAACCGATTGAAGAATTGTATGTCGATTGCGATGAAATGTTTATGGGCGTTGTCACCGAAAAAGTTTCATACCGTCGTGGGCGCATGGTCGCATGTGTAAACCATGGAACAGGGCGTGTACGCTTGACATTTTCCGTGCCCTCTCGCGCACTTATCGGCTATCGTGACGAATTTCTTACCGACACCAAGGGAACGGGCATTATGAACTCATCATTCGCCGGTTATGAAGCATGGCGCGGTGATTTTTCTTCACGCCTTACAGGCTCAATTGTTGCCGACAGAGCAGGCGTAGGCGTTGCTTACGGGCTTTACAA
>CAYJPB010000038.1:1098-10359 GCA_964371955.1 uncultured Desulfovibrionaceae bacterium
ACGGCAGTAAAGAAAAGAAACTCACAAATATGCGTGCATCAGGAAAAGACGAAAATATCACCCTCACTCCCGTGCGTCCGATGACACTTGAACGTGCGCTCCATTTCGTAAAAGACGATGAATGTGTGGAAGTAACTCCACTTTCAATCAGACTGAGAAAGACAGATCTTTCCGCCCTCACAAGATATCAATCTTCAGGAAAGAAAAAAGGGAAATAGTTTCTAGAGCATTTGCAGGGCTTATCTATTATTGCAAATGCTCTAGTACCTTGCTTTATCTAAAAGTATTTGTATAAACAAAGAAAGTTGTTAGGGTTTCCAAAGGGGATTATCCCCTTTGGTCTCGCTGAAAGCGAATCATATTCTTGTCAACTTCCTATAAATAATACGCATTTTTAGATAACGCAAACGACTAGGGTTTTATGAACAAATAAATGCCGTATTCTACTGTTATTGTTGAATATTTTTTCAATGAATGGTATTTTACCGTATATTTTCAAGAACACTGTCTGCCGAAATTGCATTTATGCATTGATATTCGTGTGGGCAGTGTTCTTTTTTTCCGTGAAGTGAACAGGGAGAGCACGGCATTTTCTCCTGCAACAGCACATCATTATCACCCAAAGGATAAAAACCCCATTCTTTTACTGTTGCGCCAAAGAGAGCAATAATCCTTGTTTGCACCGATGAGGCAAGATGCAGAGGGGCCGAATCTCCCGTCACAAGGCAAGAAGAAAGAGAAAGCAAGGCAGCACTTTGACGCAAGCTAAGAATATCAAGGGCATTATGCTCGGGCTTTATCCAATCAAAGGAAATATTTTCTTCGTTCTTTCCTTTTTTGCCGATGAAAATCGGGAAGTAATCGGGGATAAGCTTTGCGTATAATTCTTGCCAATGTGCAATGCTCCATAATTTTCCTTTATTCGTGGCAAAGGGGTGTAATGCTATAATTTTTTTGTTTTCTGCATTTCTTTGCGCAAAAAAATCAGAAGCGAATTTTTTTTCGTTTTCGTCCAAAAAAAGTTTGGGAGCAAGTGCAGATTTGTGAGGAATATTTTCTTGAAAAACAGAAGCATAGCGTTCAACTACGTGAAGCTCTAAACGTTCATTACTGACTTTTCCCTTGGAATACATAAATAAACGGCGTGCAAGTGCGTCCTTGCTATATGTGTGTGTTTTTTCATTCCAACACATTTTTATGAGTGATGAACGCAAGTTTTTGTGCATATCATAGAGAGGATAGGGATATTTTTTTGCAAGAGTTTTGGCATGTGCAAGAAGTTTTCTTCCCTTTAAATCAGCTTTTTCAAATTCTTCAATATGTATAATGGCAGGATTGTTTTTAAAAATTTCAGCCATACCCTTCTGTGTAATAAGGATAAATTGTTCGTTAAATTCCTTATAGCGCCAATAAAGAACATTTGTCTGCAAAATTATATCGCCGATATGCGAGAAGCGTATAATAACTTTCGTGTTATTTGTAGATTGTGTCATATATATCCCATTTAAATCTGATACATTTTTATAGACACATTTTGCTAAAAGCTCAAGTAATTTGTACCACGTCATTTCAATATTTATTAAGATGATGTTGAAAGGCATCTTAATAAATGTAAATTGGAGTAATGTGAGAGAGGCATCAAGCCAAAAGAGGAAAACTAAGCTTTCAAAGCGTAGTTTCCCCTTGAAGTATTAATTCATTTTTCTTGTGCTATACAGCCTCTTGTATAGGGTTATCGTCGCTCGGTTTGAGTGTGGACATAGTATAGATTTCGTGCGGATCGAGAATAAGAAGAACGGAACCGTCTCCCATAATGGTTGAGCCTGAAATTCCCTTAATATCCGCCAAATGCGTTCCAAGCGGTTTGATAACAATTTCTTGACGTTCCAACATTCTGTCTACAACAAGCCCAAGTCTTTTTTCGCCGTCAAGCAAAATAACAACGGAAAGCATTTCAGGCATTTCTTCTGAACTTCTCGGAATATTGAGAAGATCTGAAAGTGCCATAAGCCCTAATACTTCACCACGTAAAGTAACTGCTTTTTTACCCATAATATCGGCAAGGCGTTTAGTTTCAATTTTTGTTGTTTCAGAAACAGCGTCAAGCGGAATAGCAAATATTTGACCGGATACATTGACAGTAAGCGCATCGATAATTGCCAAAGTGAGCGGTAACGAAAGGGTAAAGCGTGTGCCCTTACCTATTTCAGTGGTTGTGCTCACAGTTCCTTTTAGGTTTTTGATATTTGTTTTCACAACGTCCATTCCCACGCCACGACCGGAAATATCCGTGATTTGTGCGGCGGAAGAAAAACCGGGAGCAAAAATAAGATCGACAGCTTCGCTATCTGAAAGTGCTTTTGCCTCATCAGAGGTTATAACTCCTTTTTTAACGGCAACTTCACGCATTTTTTCGGGATCAATACCTTTTCCGTCGTCTTCAATTTCAATAAAAACAGAGTTTCCTTTGTGGTATGCGCGTAAAGTGACTTTACCTTTTTCACTCTTACCTGCGGCAAGCCTCTCTTCGGCGGATTCTATACCGTGGTCGACAGAGTTACGAATCAAGTGAACAAGCGGATCGCCTATAACTTCCACAACACTCTTATCAAGTTCGGTTTCTTCGCCTTCCATCACAAGTTCAACCTCTTTACCACTTTTACGGGAAAGATCGCGCACTAAGCGTGGGAAGCGTGCGAATACGCTTGATACCGGCACCATTCGCACTTTCATAATTGTATCTTGCAATTCATTTGAAATATGCGCAAGAGCATATGTGTTTTCAGAAAGTGCTTGCCCTATTTGTGAAATATTGATTTCTTCTTTGCTTTCTTCCAAATGGCGAGCGATAAGAGAATAGCGGTTACGATTAATGATAAGCTCACCGATAAGATTCATAAGCGCGTCTAATTTTTCGTGATCTACACGTATTGTAGAACTGCCCTTTGCCTCTGCTTGAGCATTTTGTGCCGCAGGTTTTTCTTGGGGCGGTGCAGGTTTTTCAGGTGTTTTGGCGACGGGTTTTTCAGCTTGTACAATGGGGTTTTCAGCAGGCTTTTCTTGTGCAGGTGCAGGAGTAGGAAGAGTAGTCGGTTGAGGAGGCGGCGGTGCAGTAGGCGCTGTTTCGACAATAGGAGCGGCAGCTTGCGCTTCGTCAATTGTTTTGGCAGATAAATCAAAAATAATTTCTACTTCTTGTCTGAGCAAATCAAGCATGAGCGAGAAATCCAAATCGGACTTAATTGCTTGTTCTACTAAGTTTGCTGTGCGCTGCGCGTATTCGGCAAGTTCTGCAAAAGAATGTTCTTGCGAAAAATCACGTATGGCAATCAGAGAATTGAATGTAAGTTCAATTTTATCTTTTTGTGAGGCATCTTTTTCAAGTTCTGCCAAGGCTTCGCGAATATTGGTTTTACTTGTATCTACAATTGTACTGTCAATGTGTATCGGGGCATTGCTTTCTTCCACGTCGATATACACACTTTGCGGAAGAGCGGTTTCTTCGCCTGTAATACTTTTTTGTAATTGTTGTAAGAGTTCGCCTGTATCGTATGGAGCGACTGTTGACTGCGCAAGATTGATTTTTTGCACAAGTGCGCTCATAACATCGCTGACAAATAGAAGTAAATCGACCAGTTCAGGAACAATTTCTATGTCCTTATGGCGAGCTTTGTTTAAAAGAGTTTCGGCCTCATGCGTGAGATTATTCAATTCTTTATAGTCAATAATTCCGCTTCCGCCTTTAATATTATGGAAATTGCGGAATAAATCGGCAACGATTTCATCATTTGATTGAGGATTTTTTTCAAGCATGAGCAAAAGTTCATTGATAGTATCAATGTTTTCAATGATTTCTTCAACAAATTCAGAAAGATAATTTTCAGAAAATGTAAGAAGTTTTACTTCATCAAGGATGTTTCTTGTTTCAAGCCAATCCTTTGTGGGCATAACTTCTCGGCGCACGTTTGGCTCAACCACAGCGACAATTTCTTGTGCGGGCGGTGCAGGAACGTACTCATGTGCAGGCGTTTGATCATCTGCATGAGTATTTGTACTCGTATTTTCTTCCGCATTTGAACTTGTGACATTTGCGGCAGAGCCGGCAACAAATTCTCCACTTAAAATTGCATCTAAGATTTCAAGTAAATTAGTGTAGTCGTTGTCGCCATCGTTATTGTGTGTTTCCAAAATATTTATCATGGTGCTCAGGGCATCTGTAACGGCTAGAATGATATCCATAATTTCAGAATTGATGGACATTGTTCCCTTGCGCAATTCGTCAAGAACACTTTCGGCTCTGTGTGCTAATTGATTGATTTTATTGAGACCTAAAAAACCGGAAGCGCCTTTGAGAGAGTGCATGGGGCGGAAGATATCGTTTAAGAGATCCAGATTGTCCGGAGCTTTTTCCAACTCTAAAAGAGTAGGCTCAATAGTTTCTAAATGTTCTCTTGCTTCGATAATAAAATCAGCAAATAATTCAGCGTCTTGAAATTCTAAGTTCATAATATTTTCCGTCACGTTTTAAAAATTGTTTTTCATAAAACTAACTTTTCTCAAAAACTTAATCGGCTTATGCACTATTATCTTTAGGGTGTAAGTAAAAAAAAGTAAGATATTTCCCTTGTATATCAAGAAAAAGTCTAAACATTTTGAAGCGAGCTGTATAAAAAGGGAAAAAGCATAGTAATACAGTCGATTGTAGCAATTTCCCTTTGTAATTTATGTCTTGTCAATAAGATTAAATATTTTCAATTTCCTCAAGGAAAAGTCTGCCAAATTCTTTTGTACCAACGGCTTTACCGTCTTCCATTTGATTTGCCAAATCCGGTGTGAGTGTTTTCTTTTCGACTAGCTTTTCAAATGCTTGTATGATTAAATCGGAAGCTTTGTGCCAACCCAAATGTTCGAGCATGAGGCAGGCAGAAAAAAGAAGAGAAGAGGGGTTTGCTGTATCTAAACCGGCGGCATCGGGCGCTGTCCCGTGTGTGGCTTCAAAGAAAGCAAATGTATCGGACATATTCATTCCCGGTGCAAGTCCTAAACCGCCTACTTGTGCGACAAGAGCATCAGACACATAATCTCCGTTCAAGTTAGGGCAGGCAATAACGGAAAATTGTTCGGGATAAAGCAATGCCTTTTGGAACATAGCATCTGCAATGACATCATTTATAAGAATTTTTTTGGGTTCTTCTCCGACTGTATACGTAATGTCGCCGTATTCTTCTTTTGCCACTTCATAGCCCCATGCACGAAATGCCCCCTCGGTATATTTCATGATGTTACCCTTATGCACAAGGGTGACGGAGGGCAGGTTGTGCTTGTCGGCATATTCAATCGCCGCACGAACAATTTGCTTTGAATTTTTTTCAGACATAGGCTTGATGCCCAGTGCAGATTCTTCAGAAATATCAACATTGAAGCGATTTTTCAAAAAAGTAATCAAATCACGAGCGTCTTCGGTATTTGCCGCATATTCAATGCCTTTATACACATCTTCCATATTTTCGCGAAAAACCACCATATCCACTTTTTCAGGGTGTCGCAATGGGCTGACAATTCCCTTGAAATAGCGAATGGGGCGTATGCACGCATAAAGATTAAACATAAGGCGCATAGTTACATTTAATGAGCGAAAACCCTTTCCTACAGGTGTACCTAAAGGGCCTTTTATGGCAACATCGGCTGTTTTTAAGGCATCAATGGTTGCTTGGGGCAAAAGCTCGCCTGTTTGCGCAAAAGCTTTTTCACCGGCAAGCAATTCTTGCCAATCTATGCTGTGTTCGCCATTATAAGATTTTTCAAGTGCTTTATCAATAATTGGGCGTGCTGCTTGCCAAATTTCAGGGCCTATACCGTCGCCCTCAATCCAATAAATTTTCTTTTTCATTTCAATACCTTTACTTTTTTACAGAATATAAAAATATCTGAGTTATTTTTCTGTAAGTTGCTTTGCTCTTCTTTCCACAAAATCTTTGTCTTCGCCAAGCGCAAGACATTTCTTTGTGTTTTCAAAGAGATGGCTAAGTATTGCGTTTGATACCAGAAAGCCGTTTCTTGTCAAACGAATATAGCCATTGAGAATGCGCAACAAGCCTTTTTGGTGTAAAGCGTGTATTAAGGATTTATTATCCTTTAGAAAATCACGCCCGGTTAAGTCCGAAAATGCTTTCACTCGCAAACCGCGAGTTGTGCGTAATCGAAGCATAATAAGCTCCATCACTCTGTCTTGTAAAGTTAAAATTTCTGTGTCAATCTCAAGGCTTGGATCTTGAACATGTTTTTTGTAGAGTTCTAAGTCGTAAGGGTTTGTTCGGCGAATATTTCCGAGTGTTGAAGTGGCAGAGGGACCTAAACCAAGATAATCTCTTCCTTCCCAATAGCCTAAATTGTGCTGACACTGAAAGCCCATGCGACTAAAATTTGAAATTTCGTATTGTAGCATCCCATTGTCTTGCAAAATTTCTGCGCCACGCATATACATAAGGCTCAAGTCATTTTCTTTGGGAAGTTCAAGTTCGTCTTTTTCGGCAAGAAGCCCAAAATTTGTGCCTTCTTCAATTGTTAAGCCGTACATGGAAATATGATCCGGCTTTTGTTTTGTTAATTCAGTAATTTGCCAAATCCACTGCGACACTTTTTGTGTAGGTAAACCCCACATCATATCGACATTTATATTTGAGCAACCACCTGAACGTGCATAGGTTATGGCATTGAGTCCTGCGCCGTAATTGTGTGCTCTGCCAAGCATTTTCAGTAATGTGTCGTCAAAGGCTTGCACGCCGATAGAAAGGCGATTGATTCCTGTTTTGAGAAAACTTTGCACTTTTTGTTTTGAGTTGAGAGATTCAGGATTGGCTTCTAATGTGATTTCCGCTTTAGGATCTACTTTGAAATGCTTTTGAATTTTTTTTATAATGGTGTAAATAATTTCGTCTTCCAAGAGTGAGGGCGTGCCACCACCAAAGAAAATTGTACGTACTCTTCTTTTTCCGAGCTCTTTTGAGCGCACTTCTATTTCTTCCATCAAAGTGTCAAGCCACACTTGCTTTCTATACGCAAATTTTGCAAGAGGGTGATCGAAATTATTTTCCGCTTCTTCACCGCTCGTCGCATCATAGACAGGAGTATCGCCCTTATTTTTTTCAAAAATAGGTTCTGAGTGAAAAGCGCAATAATTACACTTTGTTTTACAGAAAGGGACATGTATATAGACAAGCATGAAATAAAAAATCCTAAAATTTATTGGTATTAAATAAAAAAACCCTCAGAAGAGGGTTTTTTTATCACAGAAAAATTATGCGTGACAAGCAGAGCCTCTACAAGCTGTGAGTTCTCTTCTCAAGTCTGCATCTGATCCGGCTGTTTCGGTGTGACATGATACGCATGTACCGAATTGTGCATCTCTTGCCTTGTGCATAGCTTGATAATAGCTATTCACGTCTCTTTCAGACATACCCATTGCGTCATGGCAACCGGCGGTTGCGCATGGTTCGTATGTGGCTACGCCTTCAACAGGGTGGTGGCAAGATTCGCAGGTTACAGACGTGTGGGTGTCGTGGTTGAATGTAACCGGCATGTTTGTTTCGTCCATGAGGATTGGTTCTGTTGGTACAGGTGGCTGTTCTGCAAAAGCAGGAAGCGCAAAAGCACACATTACCAATGCTAAAGAAAGAAGCAAGTTTTTCATAAGTATACCTCCATTTTTAAAACACAGTAAACCTAAAGAAAACATAACCGAATCCTTTTGACTTGTCAATTGTAAAATAATTGAAACCGAAGATTAATGTATTTTTAAATTTTACAAAATGTAATAATTCATACTAACTAATTATAAAAATAGACTTATTTTGTCAATTCGCACATGATATACATGTCCGCACAAATTACACCTTATTCCAATTTGGAAAATTATCTATGTGATACCAATGGATTATAAATCTTACATATTCAATGAAACTTTTGGGCTTTTCAAGGGGACTTAGCTCCTTTGCTCGCGCAAGTGTATGTTGAGACTAATCATATAATTGTCTACATTATTTAAGATAAAATTCTAATTGAAGTGGCGTGCGCCGGTATTATTGAATTTATGCTTTTTCTTGAGTTTTTTAGAAACTTGTGCTATTTAATATTTCATGAACACAGACAATGAAAAAAATGACAGATTTAAAGCTTGGCTTGGCGCTATGCGCTTACGTACACTTCCGCTTTCCTTATCGGGTTTACTGCTTGCCTCTTCTTTTGCGGCACTTGCGGGAGCATTTTCCTTTCCGATTTTTGCTTTTACACTGATTACCGGAATATTGTTACAAATTCTTTCCGATTTTGCCAACGATTACGGCGATTCACAAAAAAATCTTGACGGTGAAGACAGGGCCGGCCCAAGACGTTCGATTGCACTCGGGCATATCACGCAAGCACAAATGAGAAAGGCGATGACACTTGTTATCGGGCTTATACTCTTGAGTGCGTGCGCATTGTTAGCAGTGAGTTTTGGCACAGATTGGAAACATTGGGTGATTTTCATTGCATTGGGTTTCAGCGCAATACTTGCCGCAATGTTTTATACTATGGGAAAAAATCCTTACGGCTACAAAGCACGAGGTGAATACTATGTTTTTGTGTATTTTGGCTTGGTATCTGTGCTTGGCGGATTTTATCTTTACACAAAAAGTCTGGCAAACGCTCCATACTTTCCTGCCATTGCCGCAGGATTGTTCTCGTGCGCAGTGCTGAATATCAATAATATGCGTGACATGGAAAATGACGCTAAGCACGGTAAATACACGCTAGCTATTAAATTTGGCGAAAGAAACGCAAGAAAATATCATTCTCTTTTGGTAGGCGTCGGAACACTCTCATGGGCGCTGTATCTTTTTATGCAAGGGGGCATTATGAGCTTAGCTTTGCTTGTTCTTACTTTGCCTCTTATAAAAAGCACGCATACAGTCTATACGCATTACGAAAGCGCGGTTCTCGATAAACAGTTGAGAATAACAGCCTTAAGTGCCTCGCTTTTTCAAATTATTATGGCTATTGTGCTTCCTATTCTTTTTATTTGATTTTATTCAATATTTTGTGCTTGTTCACGACATTTTTCAAGCTCTGTCTTAAAGTCGACAATGATGTGACTCACTTCAACATCTTGAATTTTATTTCCACACGTGTTCACTTCTCTAAAACACTCTTGCAGGGTGAAATCAAGCTTTCTGCCGGAATCTCCCCCTTCTGAGAGGAGTTTTTCAAAACGTTTTAGATGTG
>CAYJPB010000038.1:10369-17560 GCA_964371955.1 uncultured Desulfovibrionaceae bacterium
TCTTAATCGAGTTATTTCCTCACTCACATCGAGCTTGTCTGCAATGAGCACAATTTCTTGTAAAAATCTACTTTCTTCAAGTTCGCTTCCAAGATTTTGCAAAAGTTGGGTGACACGCTCACGAATATTTGTAAATCTGTCTTCCTTGATTTTTGAAGCACTCTGTTCTATCTGTGTAAGCCAATCCAGCATCATTTTTTGACGAACAAGTAAATCCTTGCAAAGTTCATCGGCTTCTGTTTTTCTGCTTATATTCCAATCGTCCAGAGCTTTTTCCAAGCTTTTCAACGCGTGTTCCACTAAGTTTGAATCGTCCTCCAAAGCGCTTATCCAAAGGCTTGGGAGCGTAAGAAATGTGCTGATATCGGCTGTAAAAGGCAAATCATTGTTTTGTGCAAGATTTTTTAATTCGTCAAGCATTGCTTGCGCTTGTGCAAAATCAAGTTTTACAGTTTGCACATTTTCTTTTGGATTAGTTGAAATAGCACGCACTTCAAGAGAAATTTCTACACGCCCTCTTTGCGCTTTTGAGCGTAACATTTTCTCAAACAAATCTTCGTGCATGCGCAAAAAAGAGGGTAAACGCCAACGGGTATCGAGGTATTTATGGTTCACACTTTTAATTTCCCATGTAAATGAAAAAGCTTCAATATCTTCCTTATGTCTTCCTATGCCTGTCATGCTGTAGAGCATATTGCCTCCTTATATGTGCACAATTATCTTATTTTGTTCGATTGATAGTGGTTTAACCATTGTAATTTCATGGTTAACAGATTGCGTTTCAAGTATACACGCATTATAATATTGGTCTATTCCTGTAATTTTTTGTGTTGGATTATTTTCCCTATCTTGCAAAGCATGAGGAACATCGAAAGAAACTTCAAGATTTTCTTCATGCAATAATTCTTCAAGGAAAACCTTCTGTTTTTTTTGAATTTTTTCACGCACAAGAGCGGTTCTTTCTTGCTTTACGTGCTTGGGAAGTTGCCCTTCCATTCTCTCGGCTATCGTGTGCGGGCGCGGAGAGTAAGGGAAAACATGAGCATAAGTGAAAGGAATTTTATCAATAAAATTCAATGTTTCTTGAAACTCTTTCTCACTTTCTTGTGGAAATGCCATAAGAAAATCGGCACCCAATCCAAATTTTACCCACTTTTTATGAAGATTTCCAAGCATATCTTCAATCTGCGAAAGCTCGTAGTGCTCTCTGTTCATTCGTTCAAGCACCGTTTGTGAGCCGCTTTGCAAGGAAAGATGTATATGCGGAGCAACAAGCTTTGATTGTGTGAGCGCTTCTATCCCTTTTTCATTAAGTTGCGCGGGTTCTAATGAGCTGAGGCGAAAGCGCGCCCTTCCCTCCCAATCATTTGCAAATTTTGTGTGTATAGAATTTAGTATATCCCAAAAATCGAGCCCATTATACGCGTATTGTCTCAAATTAACACCTGACAGCACCAATTCTCTAAAACCTTTCTCAAGCAGTATTTCAATTTCATAAAGTATCGCCTCAAGCGGACGAGAGCGAGAACCACCCCGTGCAAAAGGTACAATGCAATACGAGCACACATGCGAACAGCCGTCTTGCACTTTGATTACAGGGCGTGAGCGTTTATAGTTTTCAATAGAAAAAGGTGGATATTCCAAATGTTTTTCAGGCGGATAATAGCCACTAAGCTCTCTTGGATCGTGCTTGAGAAGTATATGCCTATTTTTTTGCGCAATAAGTGCATGCGCCTCAGCGAAATCATTTTTTGCCACTTCAGCGGCACAGCCTGTAACAACAATGTGCGCATTAGGAAAGTTTTTCTTCCACTTATTGCACAATTGGCGCGCGTCTGTCACACCTTCACGCGTGACAGCACAACTTGCAATAACAAGCACATCGGCATTGTCGGGTAAAGAAAGTTCTTGGGCATTGTCGATATTTTTTTGCCACGTTTCACGCATACTTTGCGTTTCATACTGGCTTACCTTACAACCAAATGTTTGAATAAAATATTTCATAGATAATTAATTTTAATGAGAATGGTTCATAATAATTGCATGTTAAAAATTTATATGTTTATTTGTTAATACTGCTACATAAGGATTTTTCCGAAGGATTTATATAATGATTTTCCATAAAAGACATTTAACTTCTGATGAACATGTTCACTATTACACTCCCATGAAGCGATTTGAGTATCTTGTCGGTGTACAAGAGTTTCCACCCACTATTATGAGTGAGAGCGACAGTGCCTATTTCATCAGAGTTTTGCTCCCATGCCTTGAGTCAAAAGATTTTACTCTAAAGCTCAAAGAAAATCAATTGTTATTGCAAGGCAAATTTAGCTTAGGTTCGTGCCGCTTTCTGCGCAAAGAAAGACCTTTGCACCATTTTTCGAGAGTATACACTTTTAATCACTGCATTGCTAAAGACAGCATTGAATCTCAACTCAAAGACGGTATGCTCTTTATAAAGCTTATGAAAGAAAAAAGTGAAGAAATTGAAATTGTTACGCAAGAAATCAACGAATAATCCTCATCTTTTGTGAGTGAGATTCCCTGCACGCTTCCTATAACATACATGAGAATAAGTTGAAAGTAATCGGAGAAAAATATGCCCAAAAAAAACTACAGACAACCGCTTGTTGATATTATTGAACTTGAAGAGGGAGTAAGTATACTTGTTGATATACCTGCTGCTGACAAGAACGACATAAAACTTGAAATTCATCGTCATTCTCTTTTCCTTACAGCCCCCATGAAGCTAAACATACACAAAAATGAGAAAATTTTATTGATGGATTTTCACGAAGATATCTATTCTGTAAATATTCAATTGAAAACTTGCTATGACAAAGAAAGTCTCAGAGCGTATTTAAAAAATGGTGTCTTGGTAATAAACCTTGATTATGCGCTTGATTGCAATAAAAAATTGAGCCCACATGTTTTTGAACATTTTTTTTTAAAAAATTGAAAAAAATTTCTTGACATCTGTATAAGAATTGTATAGTTTTCTTCTCACAGCACAGGACAATACTTATTTGTTCCTAGCTGTACGGAGCGGTAGTTAAGTCGGTTATAACGCCGGCCTGTCACGTCGGAGGCCGAGGGTTCAAGTCCCTTCCGCTCCGCCATATTTCTTGGCGGTAACATATTGTAAATATTGACGAATTTTTTTTCTAAAAACACTACAAGTCGCCGATTTTTTCATAAGCCCCTTTTAGGAGTTCCTAAAAGGGGCTTTTTTTGTTTAATCTTCCCCCGAGATTTAAAGATTCAAAATCTTATGCTTATCGGACAAAGATTTTCTTCATAACACCTAAACAAATTATAGTCCCTCATCAGTTATTCGTTCGGCTCCCATGCTGTTTTTGTTGTGGGTTGGCGGAAAATCATTGTCACAATAAAGCCAACCATTGCCAAAGCAAAGAAAGAGCCTACTGCCATCCATGCGGATTGTCCATAGAGAGGTTCCATGTGCATGATTATTGGAATAATAATACCGCTTGCCATTGATACTGTGCCTGCCAAAGCCATTCTAATGGGAACAGTTGATTTGTTGGTAGGGTCTATCAAGCGTAATAAGATGAAGGCTGTACTTATTGTACCTGTGATTTGCCCAAAAACATAGGCAAATGTTTCGGGACCTTCTTCTTTAAGTCTGCAGGTATAAAGCCAAACTATTATTGCCGCTCCAACAGTACATGTAACAACAGAGATAAAGAAAGGCGCTAAGTATTGCACAATATTACCAACTTGGATACTCATAAATGTTGCACATACCATGAAATCAACAACAGTATTGGAAACACGGCTATTCATACCTGCACAAAGTAAATGTCCTTTGTTGATTTTTACAAGGAACTTACGCACGCAAATAGCAGTAATTGCACCTGTAAGATAGAAAATTGACCATACATAGATTTTTAATGCAGTAGGTAAAATAATGAAAAGAAGCACAGAAAGTGAGAATGACAAGAAGTAGGTGACAAGACCTATGCCGATATGCCATGCAAGAACATCTATACTTGTTGCAGAGGTGGTTTGCTTACCTGCATCTTCTGTTGGGGTACACTCGCCGTAAAAACCACACTCTTCTTCCTCAGATAGACATGTAATGAGGTCGAGTTTCTTTTTACGAGCGATAATGTTCATAAAGAAAACGCCTACAATAATCGCTGTGGCAAAGCCCATAGCACCTGTAGCCAAGGCAAAGTCAGGTAAGCCTGTGTAGCTTGTAGCCGCTGCCCACAAGTTTGCTATAGTAAAGGATTGCCCGGGACCGGTAACAAAACCAAAACCTGTAAGTGAGCCAATGGTTGCAGGACCGCTATTAAGTCCTGCGTAAGAAGCAACAGTCGTTGCAAGAGTTGCAAGTGTCATCACACCTGCACATGAAACAACCATTAAGCCCGCACACCAAAATATATTTTGTGGCGCAAAGGCATTCTTTGGAGCATCTTTTGGGGGAACTCTCAAACCAATATATACCCATGTTAGGTTGAATAAGTGAAACATCAAATTCTGTGCAATGCCGGCATCAAGTGGGAAGCCCGTCGCATTGATTAATCCCGTACTTTGAAAAATAAAACCTACTGTTCCGCCAATAATACAAGACGGAATCAAGTATCTTCTGAAAATTGGAAAAGTTGCACGCAAAATCATTCCTATTATAAGAAAAACCGCAATCCAAATAAAGACCATTACCCCATTAAATGGCACGGGTGCGATTGGAGGCATGTTCAAATTCGTCATATAAAAACTCCTGTTGATAATAAATTCACAATACTATTCTGAAATACATGTATAAAACAATTAACCCATTACACTTAACTCAGTCATGAATTCTCTGAGTGTATCATAAAGTTGTTTTGCAACTTCGGGTTTTTGATCGATGATATTTTTGAGTTGGAAAGGATCGTTTTTGCGATCGTAAAGTTCATCTTTTTCAGGAACTTCAGCAACACTTGCAGGTGTGCAAGTCCATTGTTCTTCGCCGTCCAAGCTTGCGCTTTCTTTATGGTGCGCTTGCGCATCGTTTGAAGCTGTTGCTTGAGCTGCCGATGCATCAGAAATATCAGCCATCGTTCTGGCACCAACTGCGTCAAGGTGAGTGCTGCTTTCTTTCATGTTGTCGCCGTAGAAACCGTCAATCATATCAACATCACCGGAGCTTTTCACCCAATGCACATAGGAGTAGTCGTCAGTGTAAATTGCCCATGAATATTTGCAGTAACCTGCAATTGCAAAGTCACGTACTTTTTCCACTTCGCCAAACACCATTGGAAGTAAGCTCTTACCTTGCATATCAGGGTGAACACCGATTCCGAGCCAGTCACAAACAGTCGGTGCAACATCGCATGATTGCACAAAAGCTTTAAGGCGTTGACCGGTTTTCACTCCGGGAGCTTTAAGAAGCATAGGCGCGTGAACAAGCTCTTCATAAGGCCATGGATTTACTTTACGCATTAAGCCGTGCCCGTGCTCGCCGTTACCCATAGGTTCGCCATGATCGGAAACCATCATAAAGAGAGTGTTTTGGTTGAAACCCAATCTGTCGATTGCATCCATAAGTTTACCGAGATATTTATCGCAAAGTGTTACCAATTCAGCATAAAGCATGCGGATATGGTGCAACTGCGGTTCTGTGTAAAGCCCTGCTACTTTTCCTGAATAAGGCAAGATTTCGACAGTGTTGCGTGCCTTTCATCAAATAGAGATGAAAAAACAGTTACTTGCTTTATTGAATACGTAGCAAATCAAAACGTTTCACGTTACTCATATAAAAAAGATTTTTTTCTTCCTTTTTCAATTGCCGAAAGTTATGCCTCTACTGATTCACCCAAGCTCATTATGGATAACAGTATAAACGAAAAGCCCTATTTATCGGAATATTACAAAGATTCACCGCACAAAGTAGCCTCGTATATTTCATTGGCTTTGCATACAAATGAGAGCAAAACACTTTTAATGCTCAGGTTCGCCTTTTGCGCGTTATAGAAAATAAAGAAGTGAAAAGAATTGGCAGTGAAAAAAGCATAAAGCTTGATATCCGCCTTATCGCTGCCACAAATAAAGATTTATGGGCTATGGTGCAGGAAAATAAATTTCGTGAAGATTTATACTATCGTTTGTATGTCTTCCCAATTTACATTCCAGCGCTCAGAGAAAGAAAAAGAGATATTCCCTATCTTCTGCAATTTTATTTCAATTATTATGTCAAGCAATTACAAATGGATAATCCTCCAAGCCTTACGGAGAAAAATATCTATCAGCTTTTGTATTATGACTGGCAAGGAAATGTGCGCCAATTGCGCCATGCCATGGAAAGAGCCTTACTGAGCCGTAAAAGCAAAATTCATAATGAGCTGGACTTTTCTTTCTTGCCAAATTTCACAGCAAATATTTTGAAAAAAGATACAAAACTTTCCAAAGAGGAAATCGAACATATTCTCAAAATCACCCACGGAAGAATACAGGGCAAAGGCGGAGCGGCAGAGCTTTTAAAACTCCACCCTGCCACCTTGCGAAGTCGAATGAGAGTGCTTGGTATTCCCTTTAGCAAGAAAGATTTTGAAAGAAAAGAGATTTAGTAAATAACAAATCCCAAGAACATCTATCGTAGATAGTTTTACACTCACATAACGTGAGTATAAAACTTAGTCTGCATATCAAACATTAAAAGAATTGCATTTCGTACCATTTCAAATGCTTTAATGAACTTTCTAATGTTCATAGGGGATTATCAACCACTTAATACAACCATCCGTTTTTTTTACTGAACACTTCATAAGCTATCATTATGTCGTTTAATGATGATGTGTGAGTAAAAATGAAGCTTGGCTTAAGTATGCCTTCTTCTATCCACTTCATCATATCAAGAATGGCTTCGCCACTATGTATTCCGATACGAACTTGAGGTCCTTTTAAAAGATGTATGTGAAAATCAAAGCTTACTGACTCTTCAAAGCCGGCAATAGATGACAAAATACCTTTTCTCTTTAGTAGTTCCAAACATTTATTCATGGCAGAAGATATACCTGTTGTATCGATTACTGCGACGAGCTCTATATTGTCTGTGAATTCAAAAACTTTTTTTTTACAAGTTCAATAGATCCAGAGCCGAAAGAATCTTTAAAGCTTGCTGAACACATAAAGCAATTAGAAAAAGAAAATGCAATGCTAAAAAGTGAAAATAATCAGCTC
>CAYJPB010000039.1:0-10443 GCA_964371955.1 uncultured Desulfovibrionaceae bacterium
TAGTAGCTAGAACAATCGAACCATGCAAAAAAGCCTTGGCTGACGCAGGTTTATCATCAAATGAAATTGATGAAATCGTGCTTGTTGGTGGTATGACCCGTATGCCATTAGTACAAAAGAAAGTGGGCGATTTCTTTGGTAAAGAACCAAACCGCACTGTAAATCCAGACGAAGTTGTTGCAATGGGTGCGGCAATCCAAGGCGGTATTCTTGCAGGTGATGTGACCGACATTCTTCTTTTAGACGTTACACCTCTTTCACTCGGTATTGAAACAATGGGCGGCGTGTTCACAAAACTTATCGAAAGAAATACCACAATTCCAACAAAGAAAAGCCAAACTTTCACCACTGCCGCTGAAAATCAACCTTCTGTGTCTATCCACGTTTTGCAAGGTGAACGCCCCATGGCTTCAAACAATATGACTCTTGCTCGTTTCGATCTTACAGGAATTCCGCCGGCACCTCGTGGCGTTCCACAAATCGAAGTAACATTTGATATCGATGCTAACGGTATTGTAAATGTTTCTGCAAAAGATCTTGGAACAGGTAAATCTCAATCAATCCAAATCACCGCTTCATCTGGTCTTTCAGAAGACGAAATTCAAGCATTTGTGCGTGAAGCCGAAGCACACGCTTCCGAAGATAAGCAAAAACAACAAGTGATTGAAGCCAAAAACCAAGCCGACAGTCTTATCTACACAACAGAGCGCTCAATGAGCGAACTTGGCGATAAGCTTGACCCTGCGTTGAAAGCTGAAATTGAAGAAAAGATTGTTGCCCTGCGCAATGTGCTTGAAAGCGAAGACGAAGCAGCAATCAAAGCCGCAACCGAAGAGCTTTCAAAAGCTTCACATAAAATTGCGGAACAACTCTACAATCAATCACAAACTCAAGAAAATCCACAACAAGACGATCAACCAAGAAATGACGACGACGATGTTATGGACGCAGACTTCACAGAAGTAAAATAAAAAACCTTAAAAAGTAATGAAAGGGAAATCGTTCAAAAAGCGGTTTCCCCTTTTTTATTTAATAATATAAAATACTTATAATTTAAATTAAAATATAAAAAAAGCCTAAAGTATTCTTAAATATATCCGTTAATGTTCGTATGAGGTAAAATTTTACCTCCATTGCTCAATTTAAATCGGGAGGTAGCAATGTCATCAATAAATTCAACAAGTAGTATGGCGTCTGAACTTTTGCTCAACAAGATCATGAACGGCCAAGTACAAACGGAAAACGGGAAAACCGTCACCGCGGGTTTGCGTGCAAATTCTGCAGAACTATCACGGGAAGCAACTAAATTCGGCCTTGAAGGCGCGGCAGTGCGAGAAAGCGAAGCGACGGTTACAGAGTATCAGAACAATCTCACTGAAATGGTAGATTATCTCACAAATTTAGATAAAAAACTCACAAATGCGGATGAAGCAACCACAACAGCACTTATGACAGATGCAACGGCATATATTGATAAGTTTGTGGCAAGAACAGTAGATGGAGCCGCCGTGTTTGGCGGTGCGGCGCTTGATTTGTCAATTGGAAATGGGGAAACCATGGCGATTGGCGGAATTGCAGATACTGTTTTAACAGGTGCCTATGCTGAAACAACGGATAGTGCCGCGGCACAAGCAGATGTTCAAACAGCGCTTAATACATATATGGCAGAGCTTACTGCCTCAAGCCAACAAGTGCAAACTGTTGCAGGGCGCAGTGCGCTTTTTGACGATTTGGCGAATACCTACAGTAATGCCGCAAGTCAACAGTATACCACAGGCGATTCCGGCGTTTCTGATTTGCTCAATAATATTCTTGCATAGTCAATTGATATAATCAAAAAAATTAAAAAGCAACTCAAAAGTGAGTACGCATCTATATGTGTGCACTTTAAACTTGCTTGCTCGGAGTTTTCTATGAGTATGTTAGATATGACTTCTCTACTCACGTCCGTAATGGAAAGCAGGCTTGCTTCCCAATTATACACGAATTATGATAGGCAACCGTATACGGGCGGTTCTCGCACAGATTCCACGCGCTTGGCTTTTGATTCGCAAATGCGCTCCGATGCCGCAATGTATAGACAAGCTTCGCAAAATATGACGGACGCTCAAGCTATGGTGGAAGTTGCACAATCGGGAACTACAGCAATCAAACAGCACTTGAACGATATGTACAAAATGGCGACTGAAGCTTCTGTTTTAGATATGTCGGATGAACAATACGCCTCTTATTCACGCACGCTTGCACAACAAGCGGATTTAATTGTGGGACTTACCGATTCTATCTCTTTCAATGGCATGAGTTTGCTAAATGGCACAGCAGGTATGGACGCAGACGGCGTTGTTGTTTTGCAAGGCGGTAACAGCCAAATCAACCAAGATTTTACAAATTTTGTCGATGCCGACCTCACACAAGTTATGGGCGATAACGGTAATATGAACTTTAATCTTTTGAGTACCGAAACTGCAATCACAGATCAAACAAGTGCTAAAGATTTGGCAGATAAACTTGAGCAATATATTCAAAGACTTGAATCGGTTGAATCGGGCTATAGTTATGATATTAAGGGTTTGGAAAATCTAAGTTTGCTTTATGAAGATAGGGCAGATGTGCTGAACAATACCATACAATACCAGACAGAAGCGGAGCAAAACAATCCCGAAACCACAACAAGCACAAATTATTTGGATAATATTCTTACCGCTTTAGATACATCAGGCTTTGTTCTCAATCAATCGAGTTAAGCTTATTTCTTACCAGTACCACAGCGATGAAAAGGCCTAAAAATGGATACCCCTACCACAAGTACCAATCGCACTCAAGAACATTCTGATAACAATCCGGAAGTAACGCAAAATGCCCTTGCTTTCTCGGAGGATATCTCACCCCCTCAGGAAAAAAGAGCAAGTGTTAAAGTTTTTAAAAACAATAAAAAGCAGTTGAAATATATAGACAACAGCAATTCTTTACTCTCGCTCAGTGCCTTAGCTCTCCATGAAAGCCAAGCATATTCTGCACGTTTGGGAATAAACAAATATAAAAAACAAGTTCTTGATACAAGAATAGCAAATTATCACAGACGTTCTGTCAGCGCACTCAGAACCACTTTTCAAGCGGCTGAAGAACAAAGATTAAGTGTTATTCGTCGTGTGGCACCACAATTGTGGACAAATTTTTGTGTTCAAGGTCAAGAAACACACATGCTCAGCTACTTACACGAGAAATTACGTGAAGAGTTTGGGGAAGATTTGGAATTTCTTTATATTCCGGATTGTATTGAAGTAATGATTTGTCGCATACTAGACGATGAAGTGAAGCCCGTTGAACCTCTTGAAAAAATAACAATCCTCAATAAAGCATGGCAACTGGCAAAAGATTTAGTTGACAGCTACACAACTCCCTTACATAATGGTTAATATAAACCATGTGGAGGCGGAAGAATGTACAAATTATATTGCCGAACGTTTCAATTTTTTTTCAAAATAGGTGCAAGATTTCTACCTTGGCGTGAACCCACACTTCTTAAGGGTGAAAACGCTTTGTTGCGCTTGCCTGAAACTATCAAGCAAGAGGGTATTACTAAAGTCATCATTGTAACGGATAAGGATATTTCATCACTGGGCTTGATGAATTCATTACTTTCTGCTCTGCAAGAAGCACATTTGAACTATGTAATTTTTGACGATACAGTTCCCAATCCGACAATTCAAAATGTGGAAGACGCGCTAATTTTATATAAAGAACAAAAATGCGAGGCAATAATTGCTTTTGGCGGCGGTTCTCCGATGGATTGCGCAAAAACACTTGCCGCACGCGTGGCAAAGCCAAGAAAGCCTGTTCCCAAAATGAAGGGTTTATTCAGAATTTTGAAAAAAACTCCCCTTGTTTTTGCTGTTCCCACAACTGCCGGCACTGGCAGTGAAGCGACAATTGCCGCAGTTATTTCAAATCCCGACACAAAAGAAAAATACGCCATCAGTGATTGTTCATTAATCCCGCATTACGCTGTTTTAGATCCTTTACTCACACTAAAACTTCCTAAACACATCACCGCAACAACGGGAATGGACACCCTCACGCACGCTGTAGAAGCCTATATTGGGCGCAGTAATACCGCTTATACCAAAGAATGTGCCATAAAAACCGTGAAGCTTGTTTTTGAAAATATTCTGCAAGTGTATTCGCATGGCGATGATATTTGTGCCAGAGAAAATATGCAAATGGCGGCTTATTACGGCGGTGTGGCATTCACCCGCGCGTATGTAGGCTATGTGCACGCCGTGGCGCATACTCTCGGCGGATTTTATAAACTGCCGCATGGCTTGGCAAATGCTATTATTTTACCGCATGTGCTTGAAACTTTTGGCGAAAGTGTGTATGCTCCCCTTGCCGAACTTGCCGATGTAGTAGGTATTACCGAAAAGAACAACAGCAAGCAAGAAAAAGCAGAAAAATTTATTGCTGCAATTAAAAAGTTCAATAAAGAAATGGATATCCCTGAGTTTATTGATATTATTGAACAAAAAGATATTCCTCTTATGGTACGCAGAGCCTTGAGTGAGGCGAATCCGCTCTACCCTGTACCGAAAATTTTCAATGAAGACGAAATGAAAGCTGTGTATCTCAAAATTTCCGGTAGCACAAAAGAATTATTCTATGGCTACCACGGAAAATTTGCCGAAATTGATCTGTCAAGCGGAGAAGTGAGTGACTATCCCCTCTCAGAAGAATTAATTTCTCTGTATGTGGGCGGAAAAACACTTGCGGCAAAAATTATTTATGACTGTCTTTTTGCTGAAGAAAGAGAAAATAAAGTTGAGGCTTTATCGGAAGAAAATATTGTGGTTGTATCGACAGGGCCGATAACAGGCACAGGTTCGCCCTGCTCCTCTCGTTTTAATATCTCTTCCATTTCACCTTTAACAGGCATACTGGTTTCTTCAAATTGTGGCGGAAGCTTTGGAATTCATTTAAAAAAAGCCGGATACGACGGACTGATTATCAAGGGAAAAAGCAAAGATAATATCTATATAAACATTGAAAATGATGTAATTTCCCTTAATAATGCCGATCATCTTTGGGGAAGAAATACCTTTGAAGTGCAAGAAGAACTCGGCACAAAAAATTGCGGCACATTAGCCATTGGGCCGGCGGGTGAAAATCTTGTACGATACGCAAATATCATAAGTGGCGAAAGAGCTGCGGGGCGTGGCGGTTTAGGCGCTGTGCTCGGCTTTAAGAAGCTTAAAGCAATTGTTGCAAAAGGCAATAAAAATTTTGTCATTTACGATAAAGAAAAATTGAAAAAGCACAATAAAAGGTGGATTAAGCATCTGCAAGCTCACCCCCTCACAGGCTATCAACTTCCTACATACGGGACAGCAGGGCTTGTTCGTAAAATGCAAGAAAGAAATCTATTAGCCACACGAAACTACAGTCGCGGAACTTTTGATGAATACGAAAAGTTGAGCGGTGAAACGCTTGCCGATGAATATCTTGTCACCAATAAGGGGTGTGTCACGTGCCCCATTCAGTGCGGCAGGCAAGTGAAGGCTTTTGGCAAAACTGTGAAAGGCCCCGAGCTTGAAACCATTGGACTATTAGGCAGTAATTTAGAAAACAGTGACATGCAAAATATCATCAATCTCAACTACCTTGCCGATGATTACGGAATGGACACCATGACACTCGGCAGTTCTATCGCTCTTGCTATGGAGTTGAACGCCGATAAAATTTGGAAAAATGAATTAGAATTCGGTAAGAACGACAATTTAGAAGATTTAGTTCGCAAAGTCGCTTTTCGTGAAGGAATAGGTGACGACATTGCCGAGGGCACAAAACGCCTTTCAGAAAAATACGGCGGAAAGGACTATGCCATTCACTCCAAAGGAATGGAACTAGCAGCGTACGAACCTCGTGCGGCGCAAGGTATGGGGCTTGGATATGCGGTTTCCAACAGAGGCGGTTGTCACTTGAATGGCGGTTATGCTGTTGTTTTAGAAGGTTTGGGGCTTGATATAAATAGAAGCACAACAAAGGGAAAAGCCGAATATACCGTATTTTTACAAGATTTTATGGAGGCTGTTTCTTCAGCAGGCTCTTGCCTTTTCACCACCTATGCAAGTATTCCCGGCTTCCTCATAAAGCACGAGAAAAACTATGTTGTGCGAAAAATAAATAGCATTATCCCCTATTGTGGCGGAATTGTCGGCTTGTTAAGCACACATAAGCGCCTCATGTTCATACATCTTATGCCTATGATGCCCCACCCTCTTTCTTTGCAAATCATCACCGGTAAAAAAATGAATATCGGCACATTCCTTGCCATGGGCGCACGCGGTTACGACTTGGAACGCGCTATCAACGTAAAGCAAGGCATAAGCGCAAAGGATGATGTGCTCCCTAAAAGAATCACACACGAATTACAAAGGCAAAACGATCCCGATAGCCTTGTTCGCTTGGACATGATGAAAAGCAGATACTACAAAATTCGCCGCTGGAAAGAAAAAGGACTTCTCTAGAGCAGGTTCAATCACGTCAATCCGTTTTATTGCCAAAATATACATTTAAAATGATGTTGACATGAATTATATTCGCCCAAACATACATTCGGTGCACCCAAAGGGGATTAGGTATATCACCTAACCCCCTTTGGGTGCACTGGAAGCGAATCTTGCTTTTTGTCAACTTCCTATTAACTAATACGCATTTTTAGATCAAGCAGCGAATCTTGCTTTTTGTCAACTTCCTATTAACTAATACGCATTTTTAGATCAAGCAAGGTACTAGATTTTCATCTTCCTTAAAGTTTAAAAACTCTCATTAGTTATTTTTCGGATTGCCCAAGTGCAAGGCGTTGATGTGCCTGAATAATTTCAGGAATGAGCTCTGGGTGAGCGAGTGAAGTTGTATCGCCTATAGCCTCGTATTCGCCTGCCGCAATTTTTCTCAAGATACGTCGGATAATTTTTCCTGACAAAGTCTTAGGCAATTCTGTAACAAATTGTATTTGATCGGGGCTTGCAAGCGCACCGATATTTGTACGCACCCATGTACGCAATTCTTTTCTGAGTTCGTCTGTCCAGTCAACATTTTTTGCAAGAGCAACATAGGCGTAAATTGCTTCACCTTTCACTTCATGCGGCATTGGCACAACAGCTGCTTCACCGACAGCGGCATGTGCCACGAGTACGGATTCAATTTCTGCGGTACTTAATCTATGCCCTGAAACGTTGATGGAATCATCTATACGGCCAAGAATGAAGTAAAACCCTTGTTCGTCGATACGTGCACCGTCACCTGACCAGTAATAACCGGGGAATCTTTCAAAATAAGATTTGAATTTTTCAGGGTTTTTATACACATTCATCATAAGACCCGGCCACGGTTTTCTTATGCAAAGGTGACCGCCCTCAGTTCCGTCGTCAGAAGCTTCTTTACCGTCTGCCGCGATAATTGTTGCTTCAATACCCGGTAATGGTTGAGTTACCGAACCCGGTTTCAGAGTAGTTGCATAAGGCAATGGCGAAAGAAGAACGCCGCCTGATTCCGTTTGCCACCACGTATCAACAATAGGCAATTCTCCTTTACCTATATGATCGTGGTACCACATCCATGCTTCGGGGTTCATGGGTTCACCCACTGAACCGAGAATACGTAATGAACTCAAGTCATAACGCTTTGTCCACTCAACACCTTGGCGCATAAGAGAACGTACAACAGTCGGAGCTGTATAGAAAATATTTACTCTAAACTTTTCAACAATTTGCCAGAATCTATCTGGGCGAGGCCATGTGGGCGTGCCCTCAAACATAATTGTTGTTGCACCAAGTGACAAAGGACCGTACACAAGATATGTGTGCCCTGTAATCCAGCCACAATCAGCTGTACACCAATACACATCGGAATCTTTCATATCGAACACCCATTGTGTGGTGTGCGCCGCATAGGTAAGATAACCACCTGTAGAGTGCACAACGCCTGTTGGTTTACCCGTACTTCCTGATGTGTGTAAAATAAATAATGGGTCGGTTGCGTCCATGCTTACACAAGGGAAGTCCGCGTCAAGATTGAAATCATTCAACAAGTCTTCCCACCAAATATCACGTCCTTTAAGCATGGGAACATCTTGATCGCCACGATTGACAACAATAACTTTTTCTACACTCGGGCATTGGTTTAAAATGCGGTCGAGATTTGTTTTTAATGGCTTAGGTTCACCACCGCGCATAACACAATCTGCGGTGACAACAAGTTTCGCTTCGCAGTCATAGATACGCCCTTGCACACCGCCATCGGCATAGCCTGTAAAAATGGCAGTATGTACTGCGCCGATACGGGCACAAGCAAGCATTGAAACAACAAGTTCAGGAATCATAGGAAGATAGAGAGCAACTCTGTCGCCTTTCTTTACGCCAAGGGCAGAAAGTGCCGCCGCAAGCCTACATACATCGGTATAGAGCATTTGATAGGTATATGCTCGCACTTCCATTTCTCTTTCACCTTGCCAGATGAACGCCGCTTTATTTCGCCTGTCAGTAATAATATGTCTGTCTACGCAATTATACGCCGCATTTAGTTTACCGCCTTCAAACCACGCTACTTTCGGTATGGAAAAATCAGTACTTTGCACTGTGTCCCACGGCTTAAACCAATGGAGCAAAGCGCGTGCTCTTTCTGCCCAAAAAGCGTCGGAATCTTCATTAGCAAAATTGTTTATAAGTTCCAACTCTTTTCTGTTGCGTATACGAGCAATATCCTTACCATGGCGCGGGGGTAGGTATGTGCGACTCTCCTGTAAAAGACTCTTTATTTTATCCTCAGACATATTACAACCTCCCAAAAAATATATTAAATTGTTAAGCTTGTTATAACAGCACTCAATAATCTTGTCAAGTGCGCAAAAAATAACTGTTTGCTGATTCAATCAATTTTAATGCACTATCTATAAAAGGTGTCAGAAGTATGGGGAGGGGGGGGGCACGCCAACCTAGGACGTGTTGACACTAATTTAAAAATATATTAAACTCTACTCATGAAGATTACTGAAGAGCAATATGAAAGAATATCAGGCTATTTTCCGATTCAGCGAGGAAATGTAAAGGTCGCTAACCGTGATTTTATCAATGCAATTTTGTATATCACCGAAAATGGGTGTAAGTGGAGGGCTTTACCGCCTGAATTTGGAAAATGGCAGACAATATACAAAAAGTTTAGTCGTTGGCAAAATCAGGCGCACTACAGCGCATTTTTGCGGCTCTACAAACTGAGGGAATTATAGCAATTACGGTAGAGGTCTTGGCACTGGACAGCACTTCTTACACGGTTCACCCTGACGTGCGCGGGACTTTAAAAAACTCGGAAACCAAGCAATCGGCAAGTCAAGAGGTGGTTGGAATACCAAGCTTCACGTAATGTCCGCAGATGACAAAATTGTCGTTGAAATGCACCTATCAGGAGGAGAATATCACGACGGACCTGAAGGCAGAATCTCAATAGAAGCAATAGACACTAACTTGAGAACGTTCCCATGCTCATGGATAGGACATATGAGGGCGATGAAACACGTGCATTAGGACAAAAAAACGGACATGCACTTATAGTGCCTCCAAAGAAAAACCGTGAAAACCTTGAGAATATAATAAGGAAAAATACAAGCGTCTCAACGTGGTAGAGCGATTTTTCAGAAGAATAAAAGAATTCAGAAGAGCCTTCACTCGCCACGACAAAACTTATATTATGTTTATGGCGTTCATACAGTTTGCCACTCTCATGATTTGGATACATTAGTGTCAACACGACCTTGATAAATAGGGTGATTTTGTTTTATATAAGCTGGTTTTTGGCTTGTTTGCCTAATGTATAAATGGTGTGCCTAGCAGGAATCGAACCTGCGGCCTTCAGCTCCGGAGGCTTGTTTGTGAGTTTAATATTTCAATGCGTTATGATAAGAATTTTTCCTGTTATCACACCTATTATCACACACGAATGAATTTTTAGAGCTTTTGTAACAGTCTTTAAAATAAATATTTAATAGAATAGTTTTATGGTAATTGTGTAAAGTACTATTGTATTTCTTTTCTTCTTTCAAATAGTCCAATAACATTTTCAGTTTTACAAACTTCTGGAGGAAATACTGTTTTTGCAGGCATATTAATTTTTCTGAAATAGCAAAAACATTTTTTTGTGGGTTGCTCATAAAGAGTTTCAATTATTTGCTCCACCTCAGTATCTACCTCATATGTTTGAGTAAAATAATTATCACATACGCACTCTATTATAATTTCTTCTTTTAAAATGCTTATCTCATAATTAATTTTATTTTCTGCATCTTTACATGAATAGATAGGTAAAACAACAAAACATAATTCATCGACTTCATTCTGAATTTTCTTAAGTTCACCTCCGAGGTCAATAAATGAATGTTTATATGATTGCTCTAAG
>CAYJPB010000039.1:10453-17246 GCA_964371955.1 uncultured Desulfovibrionaceae bacterium
GTCAAAGTGGAATTTTATCATCTTAGATGTTGAACCGCCACTTATTATATTATCTGTGAGAAAATAAATTGTTTTAATTTTTTCTATTGATACTCTTTTAATTTGATTTAGCACTCCCTCTGCTGTTTGAGCTTGATAAATAATTGAACGTTCATTACATGAATACTCTTCCCATAGCTTCGTAAAAGTTGAGGTGTCAGAATAAGCATTTTTTGAAATGAAAATACAATTTCCATTTTGTTCTAAAAGTTCAATTTTTTCAAAATATTTTCGATACATCATGTCGTTGTTTACAAAGAGATGATGATGCTTTTCAAGCACAAGCCTTATGAAGGCAAATAATTGTTCACTATTTGAACAAAAAAGATTAATATGCCATAACAGTTTATATCGTTCAATGTTTCTATTTTGTGATGGGTTCCATCTACTAAATCTTGTTCCAAAAATTTTAAGTATATTTTCACTTATTCCTATTGAGTGAATAATATCCAAAACTTTTTTAAGGTTAGTCGAATTTTGTGCAAGTTCGTTAAAACAAATCTTGATTGTACGGTGTTTTTCTTCTAAGATTGTATAATTTTCAAGTAAATTTTTAAATTCTTCTTTTGAAACGATAAATTCCTTATCCTCACTATAAAAGACAGTTGTATCCCATTTATGCTCTGAAAAAAGCTCTAATGTCCAGTTTTCAAAATTTATTTTTTCAAGTCCTACGATAGATACGACCTCTCTACCTTTATTTTTCTCAACTTTAAGCTCACCTAACTGCATATCTTTACATTGATAGGTGTTGTTTAGGTTACTGCATATTTCGTTAACTATCTCACCACGTTCATTATACGGCATATAAAATGAATATGGTAGGATCAACTTTTCGTCTGTGCGAATTCTTGTTTTTACGGATACTTCTCTATAGTGAGTAAGTATAAACTGTGTGTATCTTTTAAAGCGTTCTATGAAAATATGAAAATTTCCGCGTATAGATGTAAAATAAGCTGATACAAATATATTTTGGAGATAATCGTTATTATCTTTAGTTTGTAAGAAAGTGTCAAAGAAATCAACACCATCAGTAGGTTCAAAAACAATAAGCATAAATTCAATAAAAAAATCCACCGTCATTGTATCAATTCCGTTCTTCTCATAGAGTGAAGAAATTCTTAAGCTACTTTCAGTATTATATATAGAAGATAAAAAGTTCTCTAAAGACGAATCTTCAAATTTATTCCCACTTAGAACTATTTTTTTATCATTTCTCCCGTATGGATTTATAAAGCCTATAAAGCTTTGGCTATTAGGATCAATAAGTAGTAATTCTTGATGGAATAAATTGTATTGATTTGATGAGATAATTTGTTTTAATAAATCTATTTTTGAATTATTTGTTATAGATTCAAGTGCTTCTTTAAAAGATTTTCGATTTGTGTTAGAAGGTAAATCACGTATAAGATAGTATGCTATAATTTCTTCATCAGTTCTACCTTTTTCTTCTTCAATGTCCTCTGAGCCTTTAAAATAATCTTTATTTGTATTTCTAATTAGAACTTTATCTTCATTTTTATTGAGACATATAAACGTACCATTTTGGGTATAATTTATTTCCTCTAAATCCTTGTAGAGTAGTCTTCCTTCTTCGCATAAAAATTCTAATATTTTTATATTATGACTTTGTGCTAATCGTAAAATTTGTTCTTTCACTTCAGTATCTAGGATAGGGTCACTGATAACGTTAAATACCTGTAAAGCTAGAGCAACATCAACCAAGTGCTCATTATCTGGTTTGAAGTCGCTAAGAGATTTATTTAATACACTTGTGATATCAAATAGTTTTTCACAATCACTATTTTGTAATGAAAATATCCATTTGCTTTTTTCTATAATATCGATAAAAGATGAAAATTCATATTTTTTATTTAAAAAAAGATTCGTATCAGAAAGTGATTTTAAAAAAAATAAAAACTCAATTTCTGCAACTTCGCTAGTAGAGTTTATATTTATATCACTTCCTGCAGTATAAGAACTAACAAAATCAACTAAGCTTGCTTGGAAAGAAAGTTTGTCTTTTTCAGTTTTAAAAAAAGAATTGTCAGGGGTTGTTTTTGTAAGAAGATTTATAAAAATTTTTCCAAATGAGTGTCTTTCACAAACTCTTTCATTCGTGCTAACATTGTGATATAATTCAAAAAATTCTTTGAAATCTGTTGTTTCAACTTTATCAACTTCAAGCTTATAAGAAAGATGAAGTAAGGTTTTAATTTTGTTAATACTGCTCATTTCATTTTCCTTTAGAAATGTAAATTTCTAATGCTTCAAGAACTGCTTGTGACGGTTTATCATTTTTTATTTTTTTTAATGTTTCTAAACAGGACAGTACTTCATGTGTTGTGCCTAAAGCTAAAATAATTTCATCTATCATAAAATAGAGCTTTGAAGTAAAATTTTTAAAATTTATTGAAGTAATAGGAATTTGAGTGTAATCTTTTTGAGCAAAAAAAAGCTTTGCATATTTTTCACTTCTAAATATATACGAATAAAATTTTCTGTATATACTTCCACGCCCTACCTCAGAAGTTATAAGTTGCGTATAAAATTTTTCTAAGTAAAGTTCTATAATTTTGGGGTCGATGTAATCATTCAGAATGAAATTTGCTTCGTGCACAGTGAAAGAATTTTTTCCTGAAAGATATTTTTTTATTTTTTCAAGCTGATACGAATATTCATCTTTATCTTGTATGAGCTCTAAATCTTGAATGGATTTAATTTCATAATTGGCAAAAGCATCTAGTTCATCTCGCTCACGACGAGACATATCTTGAATTTTTTCATAGTAGCGAGATTTTTGTAGATTTATTTTAAGATTATATGATTCTAAAAAAGCTCCTAGTGTATTATAAAAATGCTTTACGCTTTCACCCTCTTTCGGGTAATAAAATAAATAAATATCATCTACATATCTATATAATAAATATTCTGATTTACTTAGATTATATCTTCCAAAAAACAACTTAAGGATGCTAGACAAGTAAAATTCTGCAATTACTCTTGCATAAGCAGGCCCTTGTGGAACTCCCCAAGGCTTGTTATTTGTCTGACGCATTAATTCTTCAGTATAGCCCTCAAAGAATTTTAGAATATTTATTAACGTTGAAGAGCTAGACAGGTCTTTAAAGTTATTTTCTATTACTTCGTGTATGGAATGAAAGTAAATAGAATCATAAAAATTGGTAATGTCTAACTTTATAAAAGCCATATCATTGAATAATTCAAGCTTGAAATAGGGTTTTATATCCAGTTTAAATCTATTCCATGAACTAATCCACGGGATGAACACGTCACCTTCTGGGAATAAGTTAATATGATAACTGTATGAGTTAAAGGTCTCTCCAATTTCCTTGCAGAACTCTAGAGCTAGAGCAGTTGTTAATGTCCTGTCATAGGTACTTAGAGATATAAGCCGTCGTTCTTTATTTGCCTCTTTACGTAAATAAGTTTTCGATGGTTCTACTTCAATATTTTCAATGTTACCTATTAGGATTTCTTCAAAGTTTTTATTTATTTTCTCGAGTGTAAATTTTTTAATGTATTTTAAAGAATTATAATCTTCTACATCTATCACTTCATCATTATATGATAAATAGTTTAGTTCCTTCAGTGCAATATTGCTTATTGAGTTTCTAACTAATTTTTGTCGTTTTAAAAAAAATGCTGGGCTTAACTCAGCAATAGAGTGATTTAATTCTTGTGCTAAAATATCAAGTACTGTAAGTTCAGGGGATAAATCATTAGGTAAGTTTATATTATATAGTGAGTACAAATATTTCATTGTTATAGGAAAATATGAGTTTTTATACTTATTAATGTAGTTAATTGTTGTTAACGAATTATAATTTTTTTGAAGCTTAAAAATTTCATCTAAAATTTCACTAGCAGATGAAATATGAGCAAAGACACCTAAGATAATAAGCCTATCATAATGAGTCATAGTTCCGTAGTCTATGTTTTTCCACAAAATAGCTAGTGGCTCATACTTTAAAAAGACTTTTTTGATTTCAGCAAGAGTGATTATTTTTGATTCTACTAAAAACTGTTTTTTATAGAGAATTATAGATGAATTTTCTTCATCAGTATCTTTTATTTCTAGTGAATTAAGAACATTTTCAATAGAATTAAATATATATTTCTCTATAATTTCATACTGACTTTGGATAAATGATTCATTATCAATTTGATCGTATCCAGCAATTTCTTCATCAACTGAACGGAGAAAGTATGAGTATTTTCCTAGTTGATGTTTTGATAGAGGAATTTTAACCATTTTACCAAATTTACTTTTTCCTATTCCCGTTGCAGGAAAAAGATCTAAGTGAAAACCACTCTCTTTAATGTTTTTGAGATTAGCCTGATTTACGAGATTGGAGGTAATGTTCCAAGCATTTTCTTTTGATATTGCAGAATCGAATATAATCCAAATATGTATCCCGCGTCTACCAGAATACTCAATTAAGTAGTTTATGTTAAATTTTTTAAGAGTATCTATAAATTGTTTTACAAATGTATTCTTTAAGTCGAGTATGTTGAGGTTTGAATCTTTTGGACAATCAAAGTCAAAGCAAATCCATTTATAAAGATTTCCATTGTTTTGTTGCTGATATGTGCCAAATGAAAGTTTTTTTTCAAGCATTTTTTCAAGTAGGAGCGGAGTAATGTGGATTGATTCTCTACTATAATTTCCATCATTACGTTGAAAGGCTACTGTTGAAGTATTAAATATGAATACCTCATAAAGTTTTTGAGATAATTTTTTAAACATTGAGTTTCCTTATAAATAAAAATAATACACCCTATACCAAACCAAAATATTTTTCAAAGAACATCAACAATCTATCAATAACTCTTTGTTTTTTCTCAGCTCTGTTGCCATCATCTGAGCTAGAAGAAAATCTTGAAACAGGCGGAAGGATATTATCAATATCAAGCCCTGTTGTTTTTAGTGAACCATCACGTAAGGAATTATCAATAAATTTAATAGTATCTTGTTCTTTGAGTTTTTCTTCATTGATGATTGATTGCAATTCTTGAGATTTTTGTGCTTGCACAAACTTTTTCCAATCTGCATCAATATCAGCTGATACGTTGACGTCTTTGATAAAATCTTCAATGAGCTGTCTTTTGCTTCTGAGTTCAATACTTGAATTAATGCTTTTCTCAATATTAACGAGAATAGTTTTGTCTTTGCAATTTGAATCTGCATACTTTTTAACAAGTAAAAGAATATAATCTATTGTAATATCAACTTGTTTTATAAGTTCAATTTCAAAAACTATATCTTCATTAATTTTTTCTTTTTCCTTTTCTGTTTTCTTTCTATGAGCTCGTTCAAGGTCAAGATATCTCCCTTGATGATCTTGCAGTTCTCTCTCTGAAATAGAATCATCGTCTTGAAATTCATCAAAGCATGAAAGAGTATTTCTAAGGCGTAGGATTGCACCATATAGGCGGATAAAATCAAGTTCTGCTTCTTCGCCTATGATTTCAGAATCAAGTGGAAATTCTGTTTTCAGTTTTTCAATCAACTCTTTATAACCTACGGTTTGCTTTCCCTCTTCGTCTACAAAGCCCTCTAAATAATCTTTATAGCCTTTGAGTAGAACAATTCCTCTTGCTTCTTTATTGCCAAAAAGAGCCAAAGCCTCATTGGTTTCTTGTTCTAAATCTCTAAAGCAAACAATGTTTCCAAAAGTTTTTACAGAGTTTAGAATACGATTTGTTCTTGAAAAAGCTTGAATAAGTCCATGAAGTTTTAAGTTTTTGTCTACCCAAAGAGTGTTGAGTGTGGTCGCATCAAAACCTGTGAGAAACATATTGACGACAATAAGCAAATCAATTTCTCTGTTCTTCATGCGAAGTGAAACATCTTTGTAATAATTGGGAAACTTATCCGTTGAAGTGTCGTAATTTGTATTGAAATAAGAGTTATAATCCTTGATTGCGTTTTCAAGAAACTCTCTTGAGTTCATATCAAGTTCAGAAGTATCAAAATCTTCATCTATAAAGATATCATCGGGGTCTTCTTCATTTGGATTATAAGAAAAGATTGTTGCAACACGAAGTGAATTTTCATCGTGCATCTGCTTTTGAAATTCTTTATAATACTTTTTTGCCATAGGGATAGAATCTACTGCAAAGATTGAGTTGAAGCCATCGACTCTTTTTTTTTCTTTCTTTTCTGCAATAGTATTATTCTTGGATTTCGCCATTTTTTCAACATTGGTTATCACATTGATATTAAATTCTGAACCAACTTGCTTGCGATAAGTCTTTTGATTGAAATGCTCCAAGATATAGCTAACAATTTCGCTGACACGTTGCGGATCTGACAAAGCTTTTTCTTTATCAATAGCAACAACTTTCTTATCTCGAATATTATCGCTTGTTTTTATGGTGTTTATATAATCAATGCGGAACGGCAGAACATTTTTATCGTGAATGGCGTCAACAATGGTATAGCTGTGAAGCTTGTCGCCAAAAGCTTGTTGAGTTGTGCGTAAGTGAATATATTTACCTTGCCCTGAGTTTTTTACAAAGATAGGTGTTCCAGTAAATCCAAAGATATGATAATTCTTGAATGATTTTGTTATATTATTGTGCATATCACCAAATTGTGAACGATGACATTCATCAAAAATAAGAACAATATGCTTTTTATAAACTTCATGGTCTTTGTTTCGCCTAAGAAAATTATCAAGCTTTTGAATTGTGGTGATAATGATTTTTGTATCGGCATTTTCAAGCT
>CAYJPB010000040.1:0-15116 GCA_964371955.1 uncultured Desulfovibrionaceae bacterium
TATTTTCTTGTGCACCTCGCCAACCGTGGCGTTTTGACGCATTCTCTAACCCTTCTTGCAGAGCGGCTTCTGCATATTGTTGCAATTGAGGATCCATGGCTGTCACAACTGTCAAACCAAGTTCCATCACCGCCTGTTCGCCATAAATACCATAATCAAGCCCAAGAGCTCTTGCGTTTTCTTCGCTAAATAATTCAATAAGTTGACGGCGCACTTCTTCAAGATACCAACCACTGACTTCTGTTGAACGTTCCTGCATTTGCGCAAATTCCAAGGGTTGATAAAAAGCCTCTTCGTACTGCGCATCTGTTATTGCGCCATCTTCCCTCATTCTTCCCAAAACATATACTTGTCTTGAACGTGCCATTTCAGGATTACGGTAAGGATTATAGCGTGTTGTTGCAGGTAAAATACCGGCAAGCAGTGCGGCTTCTGCAAGCGTAAGTTCGCTTGCGTGTTTTGCAAAATAATAGCGTGCGCCTGCTTCAATGCCGTAAGACATACCCCCCATATGTATTTGGTTGATATATATTGTTAAAATATCATCTTTTGAAAGTTGTCGTTCAAGCTGGAACGCAAGGAGTGCTTCCTTTATTTTACGTGTGTACGTACGTTCGGGAGTGAGAAGAAGCCCTTTCACAACCTGTTGTGTGATTGTGCTTCCGCCCTGCGTGCTTGAATCAGAGGCAAAGTTTGCCATTGCGGCACGAACAATTGCGAGCGGATCAACGCCTGCATGTTCATAAAAAAGTTTATCTTCGGCGGATACAAATGCCTGCGGAACATAATAAGGCAATTCATCCAATGAAACCATATATCTATCTTCATTATATATTTCGCCAAGTAAAGAACCGTCTCTTGCAAGCACTGTTGTGGTGAGTGGCGGTCTATAATCAGCAATACGTGTTATGCTTGGTAAATCTGCGGAAATCCACTCAATAAAGCCATACACAAAAGCACCGCCAAGCACGACACAAAGGAAGATAAGCCATGTAAAAAAGCGAATAAATCTGGAGAGAAAACTTCTTTTCTTTTTCTTCTTATTTTCTTTTTTTTCTACGCTCTCGTCAGGCTCTTCTTGAGTATTTTCTTCAAAATTTTCTGTTACAGAATCATTAATTATCGGTTTTTCGCCAAATTCCAGAGGTTCTATTATTTGTGTTTTGTCGGAGTTTTCAGATTGTTCGAGCGTTGGCGCTGAATCAGGTTCTACTGCTTCGGAAGTATGTTCAACATTAGGTGTTTCTGTAGTTGCTTCAAGATTTTGCTCACTTTGAGCATCATTATTTATTATTTCTGATTGTTTATCCATATTTATTTTCTTTTATTGGAACTCTATATTTTTAAAGTAGATTACTTTTAATTTAAGTCTTAATAATTAAAGGTCAACAAAAACTATTGCCATGTAATTTGTTCTTAACCTTGCATAAGTCGTGCAAGTGCTTTGTTCACAAGCGCAGGGTTTGCTTTTCCTGCCATTTTTTTCATTACTTGTCCCACAAAAAAGCCCTGTAACTTTGTTTTACCTGCTTTATATTCTTCAACTTCTTTCGGATTTGCTTCCATGATCTCCAAAAGAATTGAATCAATTTCAGACGTGTCTGAAACTTGTGCAAGCCCTTTTTCATCCACATATTTCTTCGGCATAATTCCATTTTCAAATAGAGCGGGAAAGATATCATTTGCTATTGTTGAAGAAATTGTGTCGTCGTCCACAAGTTTTGCAAGCTCTGCCAAAGCCTCTGCGCTTATGCTTATTTGAGAAGTTTGGAGTGTGCGACTATTCAATTCGCGCATAAGCATGCCTTGAATAAAATTTGCCAAACGTTTAGGATTGTTATGTAATTTTACAGAATCTTCAAATAATGTTTTGAGATTTTTATCAGATGACAATCTATCGGCATCAGCATCTGAAAGCGCATAATCCTTCATATAGCGAGCCTTGCAGATTGCGGGCAATTCTTCTTGCGTGTCAATCCAGTGCTGTAAATCTTCGTCGCTGATAGTGAGCGGTAATAAGTCAGGATCGGGAAAATATCTGTAATCTTGCGCTTCTTCCTTACTGCGCATTGATAGAGTGCGGTTTTTATCGGCATCGTAGAGTCTTGTCTCCTGCACAATTTTCCCGCCATCGAGCAAAATATCTTCTTGCCTTTCTATTTCACATTCAATCGCTTTTTGAATATTTTTGAATGAGTTGAGATTTTTCAGCTCTGTACGTGTGCCAAATTCTTCCTGACCAAAGGGGCGCAAGGAAATATTTGCATCACATCGGAAGTTGCCTTCCTCCATATTCCCGTCGCAAAGCCCAAGCCCTACAACAATAGAATACAGCTCTTTCAAGTACGCAAGAGCCTCTTCGCCCGAGCGCATATCCGGCTCGCTCACAACCTCGCACAATGGCGTTCCTGCCCTGTTGAGATCGACAAAGCTCTTCGGTTCATTTGCTGAGTGGATATTCTTTCCGGCATCGTTTTCCAAGTGGATACGAGTAATGCCCAATTTCTTCAAGCCCTTACTTGTTTCTACTTCCAAAAAGCCTTGCGTGCAAATGGGTGCTTCAAATTGAGAAATTTGATAACCGCTTGGTAAGTCAGGGTAAAAATAATTTTTGCGAGCAAAAGTGGAATGATTATTTATTGTGCAATTCGTTGCAAGCCCCATACGTACAGCGTATTCAATTGCTTGCTTGTTCGGGCTTGGCAAAACCCCCGGCATTCCGGCGCAAATTTCACAGACTTGTGTGTTCGCCTCTTGTCCAAAAGCCCTTGGGCAAGAGCAAAAAAGTTTAGTTTTCGTGGCTAGTTGCACATGAACTTCTAAACCGATCACAACTTCAAAATCACGCATATATACCTCTTTTACAAAAAAGTTGCCTTTTTATAGCAGTCTTTTTCTCAATTTGCAAGCAAAGAAAATTGGGCAAAAAAAAACCCCGCGGGGAATGGCTCTGACCAAAATGGCAGAATCCGATGCGGGGAAGTAAAATAAAAACCGTAGCCCATACCTTACTTTTTAAATTTTTCCAATTTACTTGGGCGGATCGAAATATCCCGAAACCGCTGCATTTACCAAGACTTTAAGAAAGTTGTGATCATATTTTATCGGGCTTCCCATGAGCAAAGTGAGCGCAATTTTTATATCTTTTGCTTCAGCATGTGGTCTTTCTTGAATCATTGCAGATAAGGAATCGGCTATTGCCGTAATTTTGCCCACAAGTCCCATTGTTCCTTCATTAAGCTTACGAGGATAGCCTGTGCCGTCAAATCTTTCATGGTGTTCATATACAGCCTGCAAAGTTTCCTTTTCTGCCACACCAATTTTTTGTAAAATCTGCACACCTGTCGTAGGGTGCAATTGGCTCTTTCCCGTTTCATCTTTATTGAGGCTTCCGCTTTTTCCTAACACAAATGCCGGAATTTTGCTCATGCCTATATCATGCACAAGTAAGCCCGTTGCTACAGCATCAATCATTCGACGCGATGGTTTGTCTTGTGTTTGCATAAACATCCACATTCCAAGAATGAGCGAATTTACCGCATGGTAACCGACGTCGTATTTGCCAGTATATAAGAGCGGCAAGAATGGACGAAGCAAATACTTATCCTTTGAAATATATTCTGTAAAAACAAGAACATCAGAGTATAACGCCTCAAACACAGCACGAACAGGTTGCTGCGTAAATTCCGTATATTTTTTTTGCAGAGCACGGATAATAATTTTAGCAACTTCTGATTGCTTAAAGTTTTGATCCATCAATACAAGGTCGAGCTGATGTACTATGTGCTCCATGTAAATTGGCAAATCTTTACGTGAAACAAATAAATTTCCTTCAGAACACAATTGCAAAGCTTTTTCAATTTGTTCATTGGAGAGGCGTGAATCCTTTTTATAAAAAGGATACAAGCTTGCAATGTTTTCCTCAAATTGAAACAAGTCCACAGGCGGTCTATACTTTGAAAATGAAGTATAAATCGGCAATGTAATTTGATAAAATTCTTCTGCTATATCTCCGGGAACAGGAGTTCTAGATTTCGCCATACATCTTTCCTACTTTAGCAAATTGCGATATATCTAAGCTTTACGTTTTGCTACAGCAATATTTTCCATTTCAGCCACATTGTCAAGCGCAATTTTTACTCTGTCGTTATGATTTATTGCCCCAACATTTTGTGGCGTGCCTGTAAGCACAACATCGCCTGGCAAGAAAGTCATCACTTGTGAGAGACTTGCAAGTATTTCATAGGGAGAAAAAATCATATCAGAAATCGCACATTCTTGCTTAAGTTCGCCATTTACCCACGTTCGCAACACGCTTTCGGGTGCGGGCAAGTTTGTTTCCAACACAAAAGCCAGTGGGCAAAAGCTGTCATAACACTTACTTCGTCCGGTAAGAATTTCTTTTTTTTGAATATCTCTTGCTGTCACATCATTTGCAACCGTATATCCCAGAATATAATCTTTTGCTTCATCAACAGAGATATTTGAACACGGCTGTTTAATTATAAAAGCAAGTTCACCCTCATAGCTGATTTTTCCAATATTTTCAGGTAAGAGAATTGGTTCATTGGGACTTATTAAACTTGTTGACGGTTTGAGAAAAAATGCAGGCTCATCCGGCAAAGGCATATTCAATTCTTTTGCATGCTCTCTATAATTTAAGCCCACACACACAATTTTTGAAGGTGTTGTGAGTGGTAAAATTTCAGCTTCACGCATTGCAATCGGTTGTGAAATTCCCAAGCTTGCATCAAGGCAATAAATACTATCATTATTCAATTGCCCGTAAAAAATTGCGTCATTATACTTTGCACGAACTATCTTCATTAATTACTCGTTTTCTTTCTACGCATTGCATATAGTTTTGCTGAATTGCTCACTATATCATAATAGCTTGCGCCCCAAGTTTTGCGCTCAATTCCGCAATGAGCGAAAAGAATAAAGCCCTTTGTATTGTCAAACTCAAAATAACCGCAGATTGCAGACGCTATTTTTTGCTTATAGAAGAAGTTTCTCACATCCTCAGGTAATTCCTTGAACACGGTAAATTCTTTGATACCATTTTTCTCAATATCTGCCATAAGTGCAGTGATTGAAGGAGCCTTCACGTTTTTCAATGTGTCGTGGATAGGCTCATATTTTTCTTCGTGGTATTCGTATGCATTTGAAAGAATTTGTGTTTTGGGGTTAAACTCAAACACACTGCATCTGTCGATTTGATAGCTTTGCGCCAACTTTTTGAGCATTTCCACCACAGTATTTCCAGTATCTTTTCCACCATACATCAAACTTACAAGGCTTGAATGTAAATTATCGACATTCGGTACATATCTTTCTTCAACTTCTTCATCTGCCGGTGGTTGAATTTTTCTTATAGTGTGTTGCAAATTGTCGTCATAGAAAGCATAACCGGCTTTACCCATACGTTTTACGTGATACATTGCTGCATCAGCTTTTTCGTATACTTCTTTTAAATTCTTTCCGTTTTCCGGACAACTTGCTATACCTATTGAAGCTGTAATGTATGATCCGGAATTACCCAGTGTTACAGAATACAATTCGTACAGAATTTTTTCTGCTTTCATGCGAATAATTTTGGGATCACTCACGTTTCTCAGAAGAATGATAAACAAGTTCCTATCTACTCGTCCTACAATATCGCTCTCTCTGAAACATTTTTTGATTTTTTGTGCCGCGTCTTTCAAAACAACATCGCCGTATTCTTCTCCAAACATGGTATTGACAATTTTAAAATCGTCCAAGTCAACAAGAAACAAGGCCGATGATTGCATTTCATGCGTGTATGAAAGGTATGTATCTATGCGTTTTTCTGTTTCTTTTCTGATATAAAGTTTTGTGAGTGGGTCGACATCGATACGTGATGTGAGTTCGTGGATAAGACTATTGCGAACCTTTGTGTTTGAGCGTATTAACGAACTGATATATAAGACAAAAAGCAAGATAACAAGCAACATCAATCCGCTGAGCAAATAAAGGCTCAATTGCACAGTGAATACTGTGTCATTCAAGGCATCTTCAGGGAAAAACGAAACTAAATACCAAGAATTTATGCCCAAGGGAGTGTAATATGCCAAGCGGACATGTTCATAATAACTAATGTTGAAAAAGCCTTTTTCTGTTGCTGCAAAACTTGCCAGAAGTGCATCAAAGTCTGATATCAACTCGGAATCTTGCTGATATTCTGCCCTTTGCAACACTGTTCTGAGAGGTTCGCCGGGTAACAAAACATACGAATTCAAATCTAAAGCTATGACATTACCTAAATCATCGACAATATAGCTGTATGATGCGCCGTCAAAAGCAGAAGTAAGCAAATTTTCCAAGTATAGAGCAGGCAAATCTTTATATAAATACCCTGTTGCCACGCCATCTTTCATAATTGGCACAATCAGTGAAAAGCTGTTGCCAAGTTCATTGAAGATAACTTGGGACACCATGTTCATACCTTGTTGTACCAAAGGAAAATAGGTTTCCATGGAAATATCTATAATCGCCCCGGCTTCTGTATACCCAAGCCCCAATTCATTCAGATAAAAAAGCGTTCCGTCATTTGAATCATATCCACTTTGTGCGACAATAGATGCAAAGTCAGTTTGCAAATCGGAAGTATCTTGTATAGACATTCCAAGCAATTCAAGGGATTCAAGCTCAGAATTTATTTCGTTAACAATCAGTTCTTTTTGGAGTTCGAGTTGCTCTTCAAGATTTATGTAAGAAGAATCGTACAATTCATCATTAATTCTTGTACTGAGGTAATATACAGCAACCGCCAAAAGAATTATGAGCAAAACATAGCATACAATAAAAACTCTTTTTTTTCCCATGACTCTATTTGATTTCATAACGCTTTCCTTTTAGATACGTACTTATGATTCCAAAGAATATTTATCTGTCATAACCGGAGCTTCCGTTGGATATTTCCCGTCAAAACAGGCGCAACAATATTTATTCGACTCCGAAACACAACTTTTTAAGCCTTCCAAAGAAAGATAATGCAAAGAATCCAAACCAAGAACTTTTGAAAGCTGTTCAACATCATGTTTATTTGCAACTAATTCAAAAGGTGAAGGAAAATCAATACCATAAAAACATGGATACTTTATTGGAGGGCAACTCACACGAAAATGCACTTCTTTTGCGCCAAGTTCACGCAATTTTGCACAACGTGTTTGCACAGTTGTACCACGAACAATGCTGTCGTCCACCACTAAAAGCTTCTTATCTTTAATAGCTGACTTTACAGGATTTATCTTTACTCTTACGCTGAATTGGCGCATGGATTGCGAGGGTTGAATAAATGTACGCCCTACATAGTGATTTCGGATAAGCGCGTGCTCATAAGGAATATTGCTTTCTTGCGCCGCACCAAGCGATGAATACACGCCGGAATCCGGAAATGGCACAACAATATCTGCTACAGCCGGCATCTCTTTCACTATTTCCGCGCCCATTTTTTTTCTACATTGAAAAACATCTTCGCCAAAAATGCTTGAATCCGGTCTGGCAAAATACACCAACTCAAAAATACATTGTTTTACGGGCAGATTAAGAGGAAGACGATAACTTTTATATTCTGTCGCACCCGATTCAATTACAATCATTTCGCCGGGATCGACACTGCGGAGAAATTCTGCTTCAAGAAGATCGAAAGCGCACGATTCAGAGGCAAACACCCAAGAATCATTTTTCCCCGGCATTTTACCCATAACTATGGGGTGAAAACCGTGGCAATCACGCACAACAATCAACTTGCCTTGATACATAATCAATAAGCAATACGCGCCTTTCACCCTTTTTGTGGCTTCCAAAATCGCTTCTTCTATAGTGAATTGACTAAGCAAGCGTGAAATAAGATGAACAAAAATTTCACTGTCTGAACTTGTTTGAAAAATTGCGCCGTCGTCTTCAAGTTCACGACGAAGCTCGAAAGAATTTGTCAAGTTGCCATTATGCGCCAAAGCAAACATAGATCCGCGCATACTCACAACCAGAGGTTGAGCATTTCTTCTTTCCGGCTTACCTGTTGTTGAATAGCGGATATGCCCGATTGCGGTTTTTCCCAAAAGTGTTTTTGTAAGCGTTTCTTCGGTGAACACATCGGGCACAAGCCCCATTCCTAAATGAAAATGTGTGTGTTTTCCGTCAAAACTTGTTATGCCTGCACTTTCTTGGCCTCTGTGTTGCAGAGCATATAAGCCAAAATAAGTCAAGCGCGAAGCTTCTTCATGTCCGGTTATGCCAAATATTCCACACATAAATTTACTCTTCCTCTACTTTGTACTCTCGCACAAAGGCAATTGCTTGTTCGGCATTTTTCACTTTGCCGGCTTTTTGCGCATCTAAAAGTGCTTCTCTGAGCACACCTATTGCTCTGCCCGGAGACAATTGTGTCACTTCCATAATTTCATTACCATTCAACAAAGGCTCTAGCATTGTTTCGGGCAAGTCAGCTCTTTCTAAATATTTTAAATTGTGGTTGAAGTTTGTGTACGGCATTCCACTTGCTTCAATGTGCGCACGCGTCATTTCAATAAGACGTTCAGTGTTATCAGCGCTTAAAAAGCGACGTATCCCTCTATCAGTAAGCATAGAGTGGAAACGTATATGGTTACGCACCAAGGCACAAATTGTGTCTACTTCATCAGAAGAAAAGTGTAACCTTTTCAAAATACTTCGTGCAACTTGAGCGCCGACTTTATGGTATTGATAAAATGTCCAACGCCCTTGATAATTTTCCGCCGTGTGAAGTTTACCGATATCGCTAAACAACATAGCAACAGTGCCTATCCAATCATGGTGAAGATTTTGCTCGGGGTAATGCTTCATACATTCGATTGTGTGTTCAAATACTGTAATTTCAGTATTGTCGTCTTTATTTCTTTGTTGTTTTATTGCGTGCAAAGAAGCCACTTCGGGCAAGATAGCGTGCAAGAGGAAACTATCGGAAAGTAATTGAACAAATTTCCATAAATTTTCCGCAGCAACCATGCGCATTTCCTGAACAAATACTGTCATGGGCATATAATCGGAAATATTGTGCGATGAACGAACAATCGCCAGCCAAGTTGTCGGTTCTATAGACAAGTCATAATTTGCCGCCATACGCAAAGCTGTTATCGCAAGCCCATAATTTCTTTGCAATGTTTTGTGTGGTACGCCACGCAAACGTATGCAACCGCACGAACGATCTTCAAAAACCTCTTCTGAGACAGCTTCGGTTTGTGTACCGTTAATTATCTTGAAAACTTCTTTGCTTTTGCTTTCAAGCGCCTTGAGCATATGCGGAGAAACGCGCATAAGATTAAAATCAGGGTGAGAGCTTTCACATTCTGAAATAAGATAGAAGTTGAAAATTGCTCCCTCTTCCGTCACCATTTTTGCAGTTAAAATTGAATCGTCAGACTCTTCAACATTGGGAAAAAGTTTTTGCAGAGTTTCAAAATCTGCTTCACAAGCAATATCTAAACAGGGTTCTTTTGTAAGCGCATAAATTTCTTCCTGTAAGGAAGCATTGATTACATACGCATCAAAGCCATTTCTGAGAATTGTTTTACAAACAGCGGAAGCTTCTTTAAGCATAAAAAATCCTTAAATTTTTGAATTCAAATTACTTTATTAAATATTGCTCATTTTTCTGAAAAAGTCAATCATATTCCCACACGTCGAAATATTTTGAACACGTTCGTGCCATTCCCATCTTTTTAATGCTCCTACATACAAAAAAACACTGCATAAAGAAAACAAGCCCAAAACTATAAAGGAGCTTATTCACTAAGATTTTTCTTGTTTTTGTATTTGCCTAAAACTATATATTTTACGCTGTACACAAGAAATATTGTCAAAATAATTGTTGATGAGCTGCCAAGCATTGAATTTCTTACAAAGCTTGAATTGTATAAAAGAAATGCCATAAACCACACAAAAATATTAACAAAATGTATTTTTTTTGCTGATGATTTCTCTTTGATAAAATAATATTCCAAAATTAGAATAGTCAACATAGGTAAAAATACAGATGCAATAACATAAAGGAAAGGCTCAAAGTAAGCACTTGAAAACAACTGGGCTACAACTGTAGAAATTGCCAATATACCTATTGAAATATATTTATGAGATTGAGCCGATGACTTGATAGGCAAAATGTGCAAAAGACTTTCTGCAGCTGAATACACGTCCAAATACGCTGTCGTGACAGTGGAAAAAAACAATACAAATAATGACAATGTTCCGCCAACCAATGCAAATAAGGGAACAATCTCAGATAAATCCAAGTAATACGCGCCTAAAAGTCCCAAACTGAACATTGAAAATGATGCTATAAAATACCCCAATGCGCATGTAAGCGTGAACTTTAGCGGATTTTTTGCATTTTTTGTGTAATCGGCTATCAAGGGCGTCCAAGAAAGAGGCAAAGCCAGTGCCAAATCAAAACCTAAGGCAAATGTCAAGCTTGCGACTACTTCTTCCGTCGTTGCCCCATTCCCTATAGATAACACCCTATAAAGAATTGTCATACACACAAGAAATAAAACAATAATCAAAAGCGAATGAAAATTATTGAAGCCTTTTGCACCGCTGATAATCCATACAAAAAGTCCAAAACTGAACAAAGCTATCCAAAATTCGATACTCAAAGAACTCACAGAAAAAATCATTTCTGCCGTCATTCCGCCAAATTGCAGCATAACCGCTGTCCAGCCAATTAATTGAATGACATTCAAAAATGCAAAAAATAATGAACCTTTAGATCCAAATGCGAGCGAAGTGCTTTGCATACCGGACATTTTCTCTTTTGCCCCGATAAGCCCCGCACAAAAAAAGATTGCGCACCCGACAAAAAGTCCTGCAAATATTGCAGAAAATGCTTTCGGCAAACCTAAACTTGCCAACTGCATGCCAGTCATCATATCCACCAGCGATATTGCTGCGCCAAACCAAAGAAAAAAAGCTTTTTTGTTTTCAGAAAGATACATATATTCACCTCAAAAAAAATGTGCACCGACGAGGGCACACACGAATTTTTAGGTTTATGTAAAGTATATGCGAAAATTCCCTACGTTGGCATTATCCAAATCAGGTCATAGGGTCGAAATGTCATCATTTCCTCTCAGCCTGTATACAAGCTCCCCTTTCCAGTATATGAGTTTATGTGTTATTGATAAAATGTCAAGCTGTTTTAAAAGTCAAACAGAGCATATCCCACGTGAATCTAATTTGGTGACTTGAGAGGGGGAAACCATGCTTTTGTGAACAAAGGAGATTATCTCCACAACAAGGTTTTCCCCTCTCTCGAGCTCTCCCCCGTCAGGAGAGTCCTGTCCTTCCAAAAAACTTTTTAATACCACCGCGTTTGAACTTGTGGTTAAGCAAAATTCGTGGTGGCGGTGGGAAAGTTGTATTATAACACAAAAAATGTTTTGGGTAAGTTAAAAGAGAATTAGATTAACGTGGAGCACATCCAACTTACATTTTTTATACATTAATAATTTTTAGCGCTTTTAGAAGTGGAACACGTTCTTGAAAGTCATCAACAAACTTTGCAAGGTACGCGTTTACTTCATTTCCCACAAGCTCTTTACCGTTTTCAGATGTTTTTATTCCCGAATCCATAAATAGCTTTGCAACATTTGCTACCAATGTTTCGTTTGTCGTATGCCCCATTGAATACACTTCAATGAAGGTTTGTTCAATGAAAGGAACGTAAACGCCGCCTCCAAGAACAGGGGAAGCATAAAACAGCATCTGAATATTACGTAAATTTTCATTAAAGAAATGCTTATTGATAGCCACACTTTGCTCAATCAGTTTCTGTGTTGTACTTTGTGCGGGATGTATTGCACCTGAACCAAGAAGAACCAATAAAACCTCCATAATTATAGGTAATTCTTTATAAGGAGGTAATTGTCTTATTTCTTGAAAAGTTTTTGGACTATAGTCGTCTTTTGCCAAAAAGTCGATCAAGGGTTTGTATATATCTTCTTTGCACTGCACCTCGCCGATTGGCGTCGCAACTTTATAGTTAACCTTTTCTTTCGTACAAAGAAGCACAAAGCTGAGCTTGTCTAATTCTTGTATATACGCTTGTGGGGCGATAAAGTCTTTTCCTTTTGCAAAGATATCACAACGAAATTGTGTATTATGTGTGAAATCTCTCAAAGTTTCGCGCAATTCACTGTCTGAAACGCTTTCCAATACTTGCCTTACCTCAGCCGACAAAAAGGACGGAAGAGCAGTTAATGGACGAGCCGACCCCATGAAAGAACATTTTGCTTTAAGCATATCCGCCGAAACATCTTTAAAATAAAACGATTCCCAGTCTTGATTTAAATATTCATGTACCAGATATGAAAGATTCTGCATTTCTAAATTATCAAATTTTCTGTTAACAGCGGGATTTACATTAAAAAATTGTGCACCACCATTTTTCAAAGCTTTTAAAAGTCCATAACCTTCTTGAAACTTCTCAACAGAAGTTTTTGATGAAGAATTGTGAGCTTTTGCGTGATAGGCCAAAAAGTCTCGCACGGGTGCAAAGTCGGCAAAACCCGGTAAAGTATTGTAACTCACATATACAAGCCCACCGATTTTAAGCGAATGAGAAATAATGTTCAATATATGCTTACGGTTTTCATCGTTTATCCAAGACCAGATGCCGTGTAAAGTAATAATATCAAAGTTCGGCAACAAACCATTTTCGCTTTTTTGTGAAAGCTCGGCAAAACTGTCACAAAGAATTTCCCCCTTTGTATTTGACTTAACAAGATTTTTCTGCGCCGTCAGCGCATGGGTCGCGTTAAAATCCGTTCCCCAAAACTCTCCTTCGTTCGAAGCGGCATGGATACAAAGTGACCCTCCTTGCCCAAAGCCAAGCTCCAAATAGCGAAAAGGCTCATTTTCTTCTCTATGTGGCAAACTACATTGCTGTAAAAGTGTTAGTGTACGCAAATAGTTTGGAGTCAATTCCTTATAGAATCCGGAAACATAGGGTACGTCGACAACATATCCGTCGTGAGATAAAACATTATAATCCATTTCTTTACTTCCTTAATAGCATAATTTATTTGTAAATATTCAAATATAATCTGTAATTACTCGTCTAACTGTGAACAAGCTGTTTCAAATTCTTTTTGAGACGGCTCAATTCTTTTTTCCTTATAGGGGAATGTTTTGTCAAATTCGGCAACTTCTTCTTCCGTAACGTCTAAATCAGCCGAAAAAGAAGCACAACCTTCAATATTTCCAAAGGCATTATCACTCAGAGGCAAAGCGAGTAAACCTGTATAATAGTTTCCGTCTGCCATGGAAATTTTATACCTTTTACCGCCAACAAAGCCATAAGTTTCATAATGATAAGGATAACCTAATGTCAAGATGCCCGAAAAACCCATTGCTTTTGCTTTTTCGATGGAATGAGTTATAAGCTTCCTGCCTAAAGATTGTCTGTGTAATTTCGGTGAAATAAATACTGGGCCGAAACTTATTGTTTTGAAATGTTCACCATTTTTCAATATAATTTTTGAATGAGTATAAAATATAGCTCCCTCAATTATTCCGTCTACCTCAATCACAAAAGCTAATTCTTTAATAAAATCAACACTATTGCGCATTTTATGCACAACATAATGCTCATGAGCTCCCGGAAAATATAGGTTCCAAAACGCTTCTCTTGCAACTTCCTCAACACGTCTAAAATCTTTTTCTTCTTCATTTCTGATAGTAATATTCATATTTTCCTTTCTATTGATACATGCATATCCGTCTAAATACAATTACCTTTTTTGTATAGATTCATTCTATCGAAAAAAATCATTAAAGTAAATAAATTTTTTTTTATAATATATTTCACTCGAGCAACATTTTTTGCATTTTTTTTGTTGACATGTCTACAAAAATATCTTATAAATAATTTCACATACTGAAAAATCGCTTGTATGCATGACTTTAATAAGGTCAAAACATTCAAGACAAACAGTCAAAAGTATAAAGAATGAGCAAATGCTCAATAATTTAGGAGGTTCATTATGAATCAATATGATGTAATTATCGTCGGCGGCGGGCCGGCAGGTCTTACAGCGGCAATTTACGCCGTTCGTGCAAACATGAAAACCCTCATTCTCGATAAACTCGCTCCCGGTGGGCAAATAATCAACACCAATGAAATCGAAAACTACACAGGTGTAGGCTCAATCAACGGCGCTGAACTTGCCATAAAAATGTTTGAACACACTCAAGAATTGGGCGCTGAGTTCGACTACAAAACAGTGCTCGAAATTGAAGATAAAGGCGCAACAAAGCTCGTAAAATGCGAAGAAGACGGCACAGTATACGAAACCGCATCTGTCATCATTGCAACTGGCACTCGCCCACGTCGCCTAAACGTTCCCGGTGAAGACAATTTTGCAGGAAACGGCCTTAGCTGGTGCGCTATCTGTGATGGCGCGCAATACCGCGGAAAAGACGTTATCGTTATCGGCGGCGGAAACTCTGCCGTTGAAGAATCCATCTATCTTGCCGGAATTGTTAATAAACTCACAGTTGTCACCATGTTCGATCTCACAGCCGATCCAAAAGCATGCGACAAGCTCCGTGCGATGGAAAACGTCACCGTATATCCATTCCAAGACGTGCTTGAATTTTTGGGCACAGACAAGCTTGAAGGCTTGCGCTTCAAGTCCACAAAAGAAGATGCTACCGAGCGCACAGTCACTTGCGACGGTATTTTTGAATACATTGGTTTAGAGCCGACTGCACAATTCTGCGAACCTCTCGGTATCCTCAACAAAATGGGCTTCATCGAGCAAGATCAATTCATGGCAACAAAAATTCCCGGAATTTATGCAGCAGGCGATATAACAAGCAAATTCCTGCGCCAAGTAATAACAGCTTGCTCAGACGGCGCAATCGCCGCCAACAACGCTTCAAAGTATGTTGAAAGTTTGAAAGCGTAATATTTTTAAGATGATGGTGACAGGAATATGATTCGCCTGCGGCGCGCCCAAAGGAGATAATCTCCTTTGGAAACCTTATAAGTGAGGTAAGATTATAGCCCTTGTTCCATGTATTATCTAAAAATGGAAACCACCGAACCAAACGCA
>CAYJPB010000040.1:15126-15388 GCA_964371955.1 uncultured Desulfovibrionaceae bacterium
TACACAAGGGCGGCACGCCCGTTGGAAGCCTCGTCGGGAATGTCCCGTTGGTCGCCGAAGGCACTAAAAGAGATATTGAAATTCTTTCGACAAAGAAAACCACAATAGAACTCTTGAAATATAAAACTATAAAAATAAAAGGATTAAAAAAATGATTAAAGAAGTAACAACAGCTGAATTCGATGCACTCGACAAATCAGGCCCGGCCTTGGTTGAATTTTATTCAAAAACGTGCGGCCCTTGCAAAATGCTCTCTTTCGTT
>CAYJPB010000040.1:15398-16906 GCA_964371955.1 uncultured Desulfovibrionaceae bacterium
AGATGTAGACAAAAACGACCCCGATTTCCCAATCTATACAGTAGATTTCAATGAAAATGAAGATTTGAAAGACAGATGCGCAGTAAAAGGCTTCCCAACAATGCTTTTTATGAAGGACGGTGTTGAAGTGTCACGTATGGAAGGTTTGAAGCAAAAGCCTTCTATCTTAGCTGAAATTGAAAAAATCAAAGGCTAAACCTTTATTTTTACACACAATGTTGATTTATCAACAAAAAAAATTAAATAATTTAGGAGAATTATTAAAATGGTAAATTTTGTAACCTATCACTACGAAGATCACGTAATCAACCGTCAAAATGTTGCAGAAGCAGCTTTCATAGCAGCTTTTGAAGATGCAAAACCAGCATTAGACAATGCAACAATTATTGTAAACCCATACATTATTAACCCCTTAGCGGCTCTTATTCTTTTCAAGACTTCAACTAAAGTAGCTGCAACTCTCACCGTGCACGGAAAGCGCAACAGCCGTGAAGACATTGTACACACTTTCGATGCGACTGATAGCCACATCCTTCCGGTTGTCGGTTTGTACGTGGATTGTGAAACAAAGGTCACAGTTGCGCTTTCTGACGGTACATCAAAAGAATTCAAGATTAAATCTGCCCCAATTCCTGCAGAGGGTGTATCTACATGCCAAAACATCATGACATCTATGGATTATTTTGGCACAGATTTTATGCTCCTCACTCCCGCCGGAAAGCAATACCCTGTTGGTTTTGACTATAAAGGCGATCTTCGTTGGATGTTAAATGTAAACACAATGTTTGACATCAAACGCCTTGAAAACGGTAATATTCTCACACAATCACATCGTTACAGCCGTATGCCTTATTGCCCAACAGGCTTGTTAGAGCTCACAATGACAGGTAAAATCATCAAAGAATACCGCATGCCCGGCAACGCCCACCACGATCATTGGGAAATGAGAGACGGTAGCATTTTAGCTCTTACACAAGATTATTCTGAAGGCAAAAACACTGTTGAAGACATGATTGCTCACCTCGATCGTGAAACAGGTATGGTGCTTCGCACTTGGGACTTTAAAGATTTCTTACCGCAAGACAAAGGCGGATCAGGCTCACAAGATCCGCACGATTGGTTCCACAACAATGCTCTTTGGGTTGATGAAGACAAGAAAGAAATCATTCTTTCAGGCCGTCACCAAGATGCGACTGTTTGCTTCAATTATGAAGGAAATGGCGGAAAAGGCGAGTTGAAATGGATTATCGGTGATCCTGAAGGTTGGGGCGAAGAAATGCAAAAATACTTCTTCAAACCAGTGGGCGATGTTGCTAACTTCGATTGGCAATACGAACAGCACGCATGCTTATTTACTCCAAATGGCGATGTAATGGCTTTTGATAATGGCCAATATCGTGCAAAAGTGAAAGATAAATATATTAGAAACCGCGATAACTTCTCACGTGGTGTTCGCTATAAAATCGACACAGATAAAATGGAAATCGAACAAGTATGGCAATTCGGTA
>CAYJPB010000041.1:0-16757 GCA_964371955.1 uncultured Desulfovibrionaceae bacterium
ACTTTTGGGGTTTCCAAAGGGAATTATTCCCTTTGGCCCAGCCGGAGGCGAATCAAATGCCTGTCAACATCATCTTAAATCGATATTTGGCTATAATTCGGATTGGCGTGTACCATTAGTATTTAAATTATCTATTCATGTTCACCGAATAATTCATTCTCTACAGCGGCGCACAAGCAATGGTAAATCGGCAAATGGTATTCTTGGATTTCAAATGTTATATCGGAAGGAACGCAGATAGATAGGTCGCACAATTCTTTGAGTTTACCCCCATTCTTGCCTGTAAAGAGCAGGGTAGTCATCTTTTTATATTTTGCAATTTTTACTGCATTGATAACATTTTGAGAATTGCCGGAAGTGCTCAGCGCGATAAGCACGTCTCCTTGCGTGCCGTAACCGTACACTTGCTGAGCAAAAACGCCGTCAGCGCCTTGATCGTTGGCAAATGCAGTCATAATTGAAGTTTGACTCACCAATGAATAAGCAGGAATAGTTTCTTGCAAGAGCGAGTGCAAATGTGCTCCGTCATCTCCCCACATTTCTTCTAATGCATTTTTTGCATTTTGCGAAAGCGGGCGAGGAAGTATAAAACCTTTCATAAGTTCACCGACTATATGCTCGGCATCAGCCGCACTTCCGCCATTGCCACATACTAAAATTTTGTTATTGCTCTTATAACAAGAAACAAGCATGTGTATCGCCGCAAGAATACTTTCACGACAAACCGAAAGGGGCGGATATTTACTTTCTAAGGAAGAATACATGGATTTTGTGCTGTTTTTTAAGATATAATTCATAAAATTCCTCGCTTTGACAATGGATATATTTGCTTTATGTGAAAAAGCAATGTGCTATATGTATACTCTATCTTTATGTTGCATAAATAACAAGTGAAAATTTTTGTCTTTCGGCTTGCATTGTATTAATGCCGATATTTCAATACACTTGACACTATTATGAGAGTTTATTAGGCTATGTTTCTAAATTCATTCTTTTGCGGTTTTTCTGCCTAAAAGATTATTTTTTACTCAGTTTATGTATGTTTTTGATACACTGCACTTCGTAAATAATTCCTTTTAGTTGAAAATTCCTCAAACTTTATGGATTTAGAAACACACCCCGGTATTTTTTAAAAGGAATTGCAAATGAAAATTTTTGAAGATACGCACAAGGAATATTCTGCTATTGTTGATAAACTTTCCGATTTATCACAAGGCAATGTTTTAGTTATCGGCGATGTTATGATTGATACATACCTTATCGGCGATTCTACACGAATATCTCCCGAAGCTCCTGTGCCTGTTGTAAAAATCGAAGAAACAAGGAATCTTTTAGGCGGTGCGGGCAATGTTGCTAGAGCCATAACAAATCTTGGGGGTAAGGCAACCATTATTGGGCTTGTCGGCGATGATATACATGCAAAGGAAATGCATAAACTCTTTATGCAAGATGCTGTACATACACATTTACTTTCTTCGCCTTCACGAAATACAACCGTGAAAACCAGAGTGCTTGCACGCAAACAACAAATGCTTCGTATGGACACAGAAACGTGTTTACCTTTGACGGAAGAAGAGCATAAAGAAGTGTATAGAATACTTGAAAAAGAATTAGAAAAGCACGATGTTGTCATTATTTCAGACTATGCCAAGGGATTTGTGACAAAAGGTTTGACGGATTTTTTACGTGCGTATGCAAAAAAGAATACACATTTGAAAATTATTGCAGACCCTAAGCCTGAAAATAAATACTTATATAAAGATTTTTATTTACTTACGCCAAACCTTAAAGAAACATCGGAGCTTGCAAATAGTACGCTCCATTCTCTTGAGAGTGTTGCGACAGCCGCAAAAGCATTGCGAGCAGAATTGGGCTTAAACTTTTTGCTCACAACCTTGGGCTCAGACGGAATGGCACTGATTTCAGAAAATGACGAAATAATCCACATTCCTACTTCCGCGCGACAGGTTTTTGATGTTACCGGTGCCGGCGATACTGTCATTGCAAGTATTGCTTTAGCTTTATCTGTTGGTTTTTCCGAACTTGAAGCGTGCTTATTGGCAAATTGTGCGGCCGGTATAGTGGTGGCAAAAGTTGGTTCTGCAACGGCAAGTCAAGAAGAAATTATTGCAGCAGTGCAAAGCAATAGGTAGTTAGGTGATTTTGATAAAAAACGTTTGCTTCCTGCCCAAAATGTAGAAAGACGCAAAGGTATTCTAGACAGTGTCGTCAAATTCATTCATTTGCGTTTTTTCTGCCGAAAAGATGATTTTTTATTCGGTTTATGTATGTTTTTGATACACTGCATCTCATAAAAAATCCCTTTTAGTTGAAAATTCCACAAAATTTTTGAATTTGACGACACTGTCTAATGAAATTATCTATTTTACGCAGATTTTTTATTGCTGATAACCGCAAATGCCACACCCACAACGGCCACAATGCCCATTGCCGCAATAAGTGCGCCTTGGTTTACCGTAAGGCTTGCGCCGTCACTTGCAATTGCCGCTCCTATTGGAAATACAACATAGGGCGAAAGAGCCATGCCAACATTTTGTAAACATGTAGCAACCGATACCGCCATTCCGGAAGATGCTTGATCGACTGAATTTGCCGCACCGTTGAAAATACACGGCATACATACAGAAATTGCAATTCCTGTAATAAATGCACCCACATAAGCCAATAAAAGGCTTGGACCGAACGCGAGGAAAAGATACGCGATAATCAAAAGAGCACAACCTGCAGAAAGTGTCATTTTACCGAAAACTTTTGCAAATTTACCGAAAGAAAAGCCCATCACAAGTCCGCCAAAGGCAAATATTGCAAGCGAATTACCCGCCGCGGCAGAATCGCCCAAATTCATTTCTGTAATGATTGATGAAGCGGTGTTTGCATATGTTTGTCCGCCAAACATAAAGAGACAAAATGCGATAACCCATATCCACATCATAGGACTTGGTGAAAAAGCAGATTTTCCACTTTCAACAGGTTCGGGTTTTTTGTATGGAAGGAAGAAAAATGCGGCAAAAAGTGAAACAAGGGAAACAGCGTGCACTAAAAATGCCACATTCCAGCCCATTTGCCCTAAATTTCCTGCAACCAGTGAGAAAATAATTGTACCGAGCATTTGGAAAGCTGTCATGTTGCCCATGGTTTTGTTTCTTTCTTCATGATCTTCAAAATTTTCCATTACAAGTGCGGCACAAAGAGTTTGCACCATACCGATACCGACACCGAAAATAGCTCTTGCAACAACAATGGCGAAAATGCTTCCAAGGAAATAAGGCAACACACCACCTATAAGCCAAAAAAGAATACCTGCAATCATGAGATTCTTTTTTGCCATGGTATCCATAAGTTTACCTGTTATCAGGGTTACAGGAATAACAACAAGACTTGGGACTGAAATTATATACGCAACAATTGTTGTGGGCGGAATTTCAGGAAAGGCGGCAATGATATTTGCAATATTGCTCGCAACTGCTATAGCACCCATCATAAGAAGAGCGCAAAGATAAATTCCTAATTTAATCAGATTCTTATTCATGTTGTATCTCCTTGCAACAAAAATTCTTTGTTAGATTGTTAATGAAATAAATTGTCGACAAGTATCAGGCTACGTATGAGTATACAACCAGTTTGTAATGATTTTCTGTCTCATATAAGACAAATTTAAGAACTAAGAAAAATTTCCTCGACATATAAAAAAATTTGCATTATTTTTAGCTTACCCACGAATTTACAAGAAAAATATGAGTGTTATTATGCAAAATGCTTCCAAAAGAAAAGCGCCTAAGGATCTATTTTCATTGAAAGAAATTAACAGCGTGTGGCGAACTGTTCTCCATTTGGCGAAAAAGAAAGTAATTCCAAAAAATGGAAGTATTGAAATACGTTCGAGCAATAATAATATGCTCATGTTTCTGGATAAAGGGTTGATTTCATTGAGAAGCATAAACGCTCAAGGCAGGCAAAGAATAAGCCTCTATTATGAATCCGGTTGTTTTATCGGTGAACCGGCGGTTCTTGCCAACACGAAAGATCCCAACAGACTCCAATATTATCATGCACACGAAGAAACAACAGTCTATCTTTTTCCGCCGACGTGTGTGACTGATGCGAACTTTATTAAAGAGCATCCAGAGCTTATCCAGAATTTACTCCAATCTCTTACAATTAAACTGCGCTATTTTCAAGCTTTGGTAGCTGATAAAAGCGGCGAGTGTGCAACAGAAGTTATTTGTAGATATATCAATAGATTGGCGGAAAAAAATCACAGTAATACTTTTAGTCCTCGTATGTCGCAAAGTGAATTTGCGATGAGTGTAGGGCTTCATAGAAGCACTGTTTGCAGAATAATTAAGGAACTGCGCGAGGATGGAATTATTGGTGAGTTCAGCAAAACCAAACTTGAGATACTTGATCGCATGCGGCTAAAAAGTTTAGCTTTTGGTGTTCCTACATAGCGAACTTCTACGACATTACCGGTAAAAATAAAAAAAGTTTCAATTTTCCCCTAAAGTGTTTTTTTATTGTGTCGATATTTATTTCGTAAGGGAAAAACTTAAACAACAAAAGGAGTAGCTATATGTCAGACCAATCTGTAAAAGACTCCGTGAGCAGTGCAGTGACCAATGCATTAGATGCTCTTGATTCTTTGGTTACGGTAACACAAAAGATACAGGTAAAAAGCCATGTGGAGCAGAACATAAACATCTTGGAAACTGTTGCTTTGGAAAATAAAAATGCGACAAATTTTGATTGTGATAATCTTTTTGCCTTGCTTGATAATTTAGCTTTGGGCTATCATAAGAAGCCTGAAATCGTGCAAAATGAACTTACATTATAAGGCGGCAAGAAATTTCTTGTTCCGCTTGAAATAAAGAAAAGGTGCTTCGGCACTTTTTTTTAGGTTAATGATTTTCTTAGCTTGCGCACATCGCCGACACGTAGAGTGAGTTTTTGAACGTCAAAATATTCAAGTATTGCAATAATATACTTTCTTGAAAGTCCGTCAGTAATTTCTTTGAAAGCGGCAGGGTCGAGTGTTTCGTGCGTTTTGAAAAATTCGATAGTTTTTTCTTCATACATTTTTATGGTTTGTTTATCATAATACATATTGTCGGTCAGTTTGGTAATTTTTTTATTGTCGACAAGCATTTTTAAAAGTGGCTGTGCTTGTTTTGGAGAAATATCAATTTCTTCAAGCACTTCTTTGATGTTTGGAGGGTTTTTCACATCTCTTTGTAAAATAGCAAGGATTTTCTTTTGCGTTTCAGCTTCATCGTGTTGCAAACTTACTTTAAAGTTCGGTAAATGGTACATATCATTGGTGTATGCAATGGAATTTGATTTTAGCAGTCGATCGAGCACAAAGTGCCCCAGTTTTTGCTGTTCGGCACTTTCGTCCAGAAGAAAATTCTTTGTACCAAGGAGCATATTTTTGAGCATGCCTTGCTTAAGAGGCTCTTTTTTATGGTAGTCTTCTAAAATTTTAACACATTCTTTTTCGAGTCGATGGTAGATAGCTTTTGTGATATAGGCTTTTGTTTCCTTATTATAGCAAAGAATGTCGCCTTTGCCGGAAAGCGTTAATAAAACCTTTTCCATCTGCTTGGAGTTGAGGGCGGTAAGGACATGTAATTCATTGAAATTTCTGCCTTGTTTTTCCGATAAATCTATATGTGCAAGCAAAAATTGCTGAGGATCATTTTCGCTGTATTCCTCCAGTTTCATGAGCTTTTCTTGCAATTCCGGAGTAAAGTCTTTGCGCGTCCACGAATAAGGAAGCGGGAGAAGAAGCGTTGCGCCGGCAATTGTGCGCAAAGGCGAGGAGGAGCGCAGAACGCAACGGTCGCCAAACACGCCGACAAGCGGAGTAGGGACAAGATTTTCGTTATTTTTAGGTAAAGTATAGCGGATTTCAGCAAGAGCAGTATCGTTCTTTTCCAAAACTTGTCTATCGAAGAGATAAACTTTTGCGGGCAATTCCTTTGCTCCGTGGTGAAAATGCACTTCTTTTCTGTGTGAAATTGCCTGCGGAGAGGATTCAAGGCAGTGCAACTTTACAAGCCATTTGTCGCAAGGAAAGAGCGAATTTGGTTTCGCAAGTACATCACCTCTTTCAATGTCGTCAAGCGAGCAGTTGGCGAGATTTATGGAAATACGCTTGCCTGCTTGAATTTCTTCTTTGCTCTCCCCATGACTTTGGATTGCGCGAATTCTGGCTTGGACTTCATTTTTAGGATAAATCGTCAAATCATCGCTTAATTGTGCTTTTCCGGCAATGCTTGTGCCTGTGATAACTGTGCCGTGCCCTTTCATGGTGAAAACCCTGTCTACAGGTAGGCGAAATAAATCGGTTTTTTGTTCTTTTGTGAGATCTTTATTGAGAGCTTTTATATGTTCTTTAAGCGCTTCCAAACCAATGTTTTTAATGGAAGATACGGGAAAAATAGGAGCATTTTCAAGGCATGAACCTATAAGAAATTCGGCAACTTCTTCTTTGGCAAGTTCAAGCATTTCTTCATCGACAGAATCGATTTTTGTCAGAGCCACAAGCCCGTGTTTAATACCAAGTAAATTACAAATTTCTATATGCTCTTTTGTTTGCGGCATAACACTTTCATCGGCGGCAATAACAAGCATAACTGCATCGATTCCCGACGCACCTGCAACCATATTCTTCACAAATTTTTCATGTCCGGGCACATCAACAATACCGATAACGGTATCCTTATCAATGGGCAAGGCCGCGAAACCGAGCTCAATGGTTATTCCCCGTTTTTTTTCCTCTTCAAGCCTGTCGCAGTCAACACCTGTAAGCGCTTTCACAAGTGAAGTTTTGCCGTGATCGATATGCCCTGCTGTGCCGATAACAATTGACATAATTTACTCTTTTTCTCTTGTAATTTTTGCACCAAGTTTTGAAAGCTTGACTTCCATTTGCTGAACCTTTGTTTTGCCCTCAGCCGCAAGCGCCGCCAAAACCAAGGAGGCGGAAGCGCGCAAATCGGAAGCCATTACGGGGGCACCGATAAGTTTTGGAACACCGCGTATCATCGCCGATGAACCGGTGATTTTTATATCCGCTCCCATGCGATTGAGCTCTTGCACATGCATAAATCTATTTTCAAAAATTGTTTCTTCTACAAGGCTTGGCGTGTCGGCAATAGCCATAAGTGCCATCATTTGTGCCTGCATATCCGTCGGGAAGCCGGGGTAGGGGCGAGTGGAAATATCGATTCCGCTGATATGTCCGTTTGCACGCTTTGCGCGCACAAGTCCATTCTCTTCTGTTATTGAAAGCCCCATAGCAAGGAGTTTATCCACATTTGCATCCATATCGCTGAGCACGCAATTTTCTAAAAGTATATCGCCATCAGTCATACCGGCGGCAATAAGGAATGTGCCAGCTTCGATACGGTCCGGCATGACAGAATATTCTACAGAATTAAGGGAGCTTACACCTTCAATGGTGATAACACTTGAACCTTCACCGCTGATTTTTGCACCTCCTGCACGCAGAAAATTCACTAAATCAACAATTTCAGGCTCTCTTGCGCAGTTTTCAAGAACAGTAATTCCCTCAGCAAGTGTTGCCGCCATAATGATATTTTCTGTTCCGCCGACAGTGGGAAAATCGAAGTGGATATTTGCACCCTTGAGTTTGGAACATTTACCTATGATATAGCCCTCACTCAATTCAAAGTCAGCTCCCATTTTTTCAAGTGCGGATAAATGCAAGTCTACAGGGCGCGAACCAATGGCGCAACCGCCCGGCATGGCAACTTTTGCGTATTGATTGCGGGCTAACAATGGGCCAAGGCAAAGCACGGAAGCACGCATGGTTTTCACAAGTTCATAGGGCGCAACACTTTCTATTGTACCGGGAATAATTTCAACTCTGTTTTGTTCAAATTCAGTTTTACAACCCAGTATTTCCAGTAATTTTAATGTGGTGTATATATCATTAAGTTTTGGAACTTCGTCCAAAATGATTTTTTTATCAAATAATAATGCCCCGAAAAGAATGGGAAGTGCGGCATTTTTTGCGCCACTTATGCGAATTTTTCCGCTCAATTTTGTCGATTGTTCAATAATCAATGCGTCCATACAAACCTCAATACATGTATTGTTCTTTTCACAAATTTCTACCTTATCCCTTTTATAAGTGCAAGTTTTTATTTTTGTGTATTTTTGATTATCTGTGGGGTTGTGAGTGTGTCGTTCTCATTTGATTTATAGTTATTGATTAAATGTAAAAAAAAATATAATTAAAGTAGTTTAATGCCTATTAATAATTCAGTTAGTCCCGATAAGCAAATTATAGTAAATTTACTCGTTAAATAATTTAACGTTATAAAAAGGGAGAATGAAATTTATGCGCTTGACACTTTTGAAAAAAATGTTGCTATTTATTCTTGTACCAACTCTTTTAGGTTTAGGAATATTGGCATTTGTTGCGGGCAACACTGCCTCAACGGCAATGGTGGATGTGTATGACACACAAATGAGTGAGCTTGTTGCTGTTCAAGGAAATGAAATAAACAATATTATTGTTTATTTGCAAGGAATAACGAACTCTTACGGTGATATGGAATTAGTGCATGAATTTGTTCGCTCATACAATATTAACCCGACAAGTCCGGAAACTCTTTCTCTTCAACAAGAGATAAAAGCATTCAGCCAGCATATTTTTGACACATACCGTGATGTGGGGCTTGCCTATGTTGTAAGCAAAGAGGGTGAGGTTATTGGCGCTGCTCAAGATAGTGTGATGGGGATTGATGTTTCACATTATTCATCAGTTATGGATGCCTTAAGCGGAAGAAGATCTATTGAAGTGAGAAGATCGCAAACAACAGGTAATCTTTCAGCATACATAACAACTCCGATAATGGTGAATAACCGTGCTGAAGGTGTTTTTGTTGTCAGAATGGATCTTGTTACATTCACTGAAGCAACTTTAGAAAATATCGACCTTACTCCCGGAAGTACAGCCTATGTCTATGACAGTGAGTTCAATATCGTAATGAGTAATGTGAGTGAATATCTAGGAAGCAGTGATGCCTCCCAACCGTATGTAAGACTTATGGACGGAACTGAAACAGGTGTTGTTGATATTTATCACGAAGGAATTCACTCCAGAGGCTATTATCAACGCATTGAAATTGCTGATTGGTATATCGTTATAGATGTACCCGTTGATGAATTATTTGCTCCTGTAGACGATCTCACAAGGCAAATATATTTCATAGCGACACTTATTATTGTAGTTATAAGCGGTGTTATTGTTGTTGTTGGTAAGGATATTGCTACACCTACACGCCAAGCATCTGAAATTGCAAGCTATATAGCAGAGGGTAATATTACTGTTACAGCAGAACAAGAAAGACAGGTTGCAAAGTGCATTGACAGATCTGATGAAATTGGCTCACTTGCCCGCGGTTTGAGCGTAATGGTTTCTAAGATTGCAAGTATGGTGACAGAAGCTGAAAAAGCTACTGCCGAAGCACGACAAGCAGTTGTAGAAGCCGAAGCGGCTAAACAAGAAGCTAACGAAGCTGCCGAAAAAGCTGCACAAGCTCGTCGTGAGGGCTTACTTGAAGCAGGTGAACAGCTTGAAGGTGTTGTACATATTGTAGCATCTGCCTCAGAAGAACTCTCTTCACAAATTGAAGCCACTACTAACAGTGTCAACGATCAAGCAAGTAGACTCACAACAGCCGCAACAGCAATGGAACAATTAAACGAAACCATTCTTGATGTTGCCAGAAATGCAGTTGAAAGTGCTGAAACAACTGACATCACAAAAGATAAAGCTATCCACGGCGTGCAAATCACACAAAAATGTAAAGACGCCATCAATAACGTGCGTGAAGATTCAATCATACTTCGCCAAAACATGGCAACCCTTGCAGGGCATGCTCAATCAATCAACACCGTTATGGGTGTGATTAACGATATCGCCGAACAAACAAACTTGCTTGCTTTGAACGCCGCTATTGAAGCTGCACGTGCAGGCGAAGCAGGGCGAGGCTTTGCTGTTGTTGCCGATGAAGTAAGAAAACTTGCAGAAAAAACAATTACGTCAACTGCCGATGTTTCTCAGGCAATCGGAGCTATTCAGCTCAGTACCGAACAAAACGTGAAGCAGGTTGAAATTGCAGTAAAATCTATTGAAGAAGCAACTGATTTGGCAAATATGAGCGGTGAAGCCTTGCAAGACATTCTGCAAATGGCTGAACAAAGTGCCGGCGGTGTACGCAGTATCGCTACTGCTGCCGAAGAGCAATCATCAACGGTTGAAGAAATGAATGGCTCGGTCGATCGCATAAACACAATTGCTCACGAAACAAAGAACGCTATGGGTGAAGCGGCTCAAGCTATTGTAGCTCTTTCATCACAAGCACATGAATTAACAATGATTGTACAAAGCTTGAAGAATAATTAAAAGTCAATACATTCATTCAGTTGAGATTGGGAATAGGACAAAATGTGCCTGTTCCCAATTTTTTTGTAGTAATTAAGCACGCGGTTGCATTACGCAAGCAAGAGCATGATTGGAAATCTCTATGCAACGAATTGTGTAGAGGTTTCAATTTGTAAAAATAATAGACAGTCTTTACACCTTTATTGTCTAAATATTATACACCTATGTTTTTTATAACTAAATTAAATGTATAAATTCAAATGATTATACGTTCAATGTTTTGGCACACTTCATGCAATATCAAGTTTGTGATTACGGTCGGAGGAAAAGGAGATGAAAGCACTTGAAAGCGGAAAAAGCAATATAAGTCTTTTCAAAATAATCGCTTTTATACTTCTCATGTTGGTATGTGCTCTTATTATTCTTGTTGCTGTCGCTCTCTTGTCTCAATCAGACTGTAATTATGTTTTTGCGGAAGAACAGCCGACACTCTATTCAAAAGTTATACAATTTGTCTTTTGAGTTTTAGTTGATTGCTCCCATTCTCTGCTTGATATATAAAACTCCTCACTATGCGAGTAATAGAGATATTGCTCCTAAGGGATGCAGGTATTGTGGTAGGTGCCTGTATCCCTTTTTTATTTAAAAATACTTCTACTGAGATGTAATTGTTTGAAAATAAATCTCTTTCACTAATTCAAGTTGCTCTTCTCTTGTGACGTTTTCATTATCAAGCTTTACGTCAAGGGCAAAGGTAAGAAGTTCACGATAGACTTTTCCATGCGGAATTTCAAGTGCTTCAAGATCGTTCCCGTTGATATCGGGTTTTTCATTCCGCCATTTATAGATATATTGTGTAAGCGCTTTTTTTAATTCTTCATTTACGGTACGTCCCATACAATAGATTACAGTTTCTACAGGAACATTCTGTAATAGATGATAGAGTTTGCTTACTTGCCCTTTATTTTGTGCCCAGCGCTCTAAGTTGTGGTACACCTCAATGACATGAGAGCGTATAGTAAGAAATGTTTTCTTTCTTTTATCTGTAAAATCAAGCCTGTCTGCAATTTCAATAAAGTCAGATTCATGCGCACTTCTCAGAAGTGCCAGCAGAACTATAAGCAATGCGTCTAATTTTTCCGGCAGATAGAGTTTTCTGTGCCACTCCACAGCTTCAATTGTGCGCATGAGCAGCGCTTCATTATGCGTTTGTAGCTTGAGCAATGGGTGGACGGCGTGAAGAGCGTTAAACTCTTCAAGGCGATTAATAAACTTGAATATCGTCTCTTCTTTGAGAATGAGCTCCAGTTCCGCCACAATTCTTTTGCCGGAGAGTTTGTCCACAAGTTGTAAGCTTACGGCGTTTTGCATAAGTTTTTCGCATTGCACATCAATTGCAAAGTCATACCTTTGTTCAAAGCGGATAGCCCGCAAAATTCGCGTGGGATCTTCAATAAAGCTGAGGGTATGCAGCATGCGGATTTTCTTACTTCTTAAATCGGTCTGCCCATTAAAAAAGTCTACCAACACGCCATAATTATGTGGATTAAGGCGTATTGCCATAGAATTAATGGTGAAATCACGACGATATAAATCCATTTTGAGAGAAGACACTTCTATTGTCGGCAAAGCCGCGGGATATTCATAATATTCAAGCCTAGCAGTGGCAATGTCGATTTTGCAGCTCTTGTTCTTCTTACTTTGAAAAAGCACGCTTGCTGTGAGAAAGGTTTCGTGTGTGCGCACTCTGCCTTGTATTTTCTTTGCAAATTCACGGCTGAATGTTATACCGTCTCCTTCAACAACCAAGTCAATGTCGAGCTCTGTCCAATCTTTTGATTTTTTTTCCATTACAAGGTCGCGTACAAATCCGCCAACAACCGAAACTTGAACCTGTAATTCCTCGGCAACATTTCCGGCAAGGCGAAGTATATCAACACATTCTTCGCCGTATCTATCGTTTAATGACTTTGTAAGGTTGCGAGTTTTTGCTTTTTTTGATCGAGTGGGCATAGGCAAAATTGTGTTTTCATCAGAAAAAAGACGTATAAGATCTGTGCGAGTCACCACGCCTGTAACAGGATGATTTTGGAGTTCGTTTTGTTCTGTTATGGGCGCATTTGCGTGTACTATGGGTAACAGCCTTTGCCTTTCGCCTATGATTATATCCATCATTTCTTGTAAACTTGCCTTGTGTGATGCAACTTTAAAATCTCTTTGCATATAGAGTGATACAGGGCTTTCCATGGTGAGTCGGTTGAGTGCGCTGCCTCTTGCGGCTTGCTCTTGGCTTATCCAGCCTGCGCATGTGCGTGAATGATTGTGAAAAACAGGCAGAGCTTTAAGTCCATAACGTACCATAATTGTTGAAGCTTCACCCATGGTTGTACTTTCATACGCACGCACAACAGGCGAAGACATAAGCGTATTTGCAGTGGTGTGTGCGTTCACTTGCAAGAAAATTTCTCTGATAAGAAGATCTTTCACTTCTGATATGGGCATATTTTTAATGCTTGCCGATGCGGCGTATTTGTGTCCGCCACCGCCAAGTGCAGAGCACACTTGCCCCACGTCAAGATTTTTCTCTGTGCTCCTTGCTAAAACTTGAATTTTTTCACCCATTTGAGCAAGCGCAAAGAATATTTTGCAGGGTTGCATTTCCATAAATCGAGGGGCAAGCAGAGCAAAATCGTGTATATAATCGTCGCCTCTTGTTGTGGCAATAACTACTTTTAAATCAACTATTTCATGGTATTCACTTGTTTCCAATAAGTCATTCAGCGCCTTTATGTGCGCCGAAGTAAATTCAGTGCGTAAATATTGGCGAATTATTTGTGTGTCTACACCGCATTGCCACAGCATTGAAGCGGCTTCAAAATCTCTTTGCTTAGTTGACGCATAGGTGAATGAGCCTGTATCAACATGGATTCCCAAAGAGAGCAGAGTGGCTTCGACAGGGCTGATATCCTTATTTTGTTTGAAAATTTCAAAAGTAATGAGTGAAGAGACAGCGCCAATTTCTTCATAATGCATTGTGTCTGCATCAACATCTTCATGGCTTTGCGGATGATGATCCCAAACAATACGCTCAACATTTTCATTTTCGAGCAGATCTTTCACATGGTCAAGGCGAGTCGCTTGTCTGGTATCGACAATGATAAGTTTTGTAATTTCAATATCTTTTATGTCTTTTGGCGAAAGCAGATTGTAGTGTTCTTGTGCTATTTCATCGACATACCTTTGCAAATTATTTTCTTGTGTACCCGGAAAAAGCAAAAGCGCATCGGGGTAGAGTATTGATGCGCCGATAAGCGAAGCGAAAGCATCAAAATCTGCATTGGCGTGACAAGTTATTAAAGTTTTACTGTTCATTCTTCGTCCGTGTATTGACGCATAGTGCGTATATGATGTTTCTGCACCGAGTCAATGAGGTAGTGCGATTGAATATGTGTATAAATTTGTGTTGCCGCCAAATCACTGTGCCCTAACAGCAGTTGGACACTTCTTAAATCTGCGCCGTTTTCTAAAAGATGTGTGGCAAAACTGTGTCGAAAAGTGTGTGGCGATATTTTTTGCCGTATATCAGCCAATAGTGCATATTTCTGTATCATTTTCCACGCATATTGTCTTGTGAGGGCGTTCCCCGAACGGTTGACAAAAAGCGCATCACATTTTGGATTAAATAAGGGACGTACATTTTGAATATAGTTCTTGAGTTTATCACACGCCTTTTGGTGCACGGGAACAAATCTGTCTTTATCGCCTTTGCCGTGAGTTTTCAGTAAGGTACGATTGAGGTCAATATCGCCCACGCGTAGACTTATAAGCTCCGAAACCCTTAAGCCGGCGGCATAAAGAAGTTCAAGAATAAGCGCATCCCTTTGTGACGATTTATCCGATTGCGAGGCGTGCGCAATCATTTTTTCAATTTCTTCTTTTGTCAATACATAAGGAATGTTTTGCGAAAATTTTGGCGAATCAAGAAAAACCGCCGGATTATGCGATAGATAGCCCTCTGATGTGCAATAAAGAAAGAAAGAGCGCAATGTGGAAAACCTTCGTGCAAGCGTTCGGGGCGCATTGCCCAATCTCTTCACGTATACTGCAAAAAGAAGTAGGCTTTCATCATCCAAATCCTCAAGGCTTGCTTGTGTGTTATTGAGGAAAATTTCAAATAATTCAATGTCTTGACGATAGGCAAGCAGGCTGTCTTTCGATAGTCCTCTTTCAATCATCAAATAATTGAGCCATTCTTCTTTATAGGGCAGTTTCTGCATATGTACTCCGCTCATACAGCGGTTTATTGAATTTTATCGCACGTGCGCCTGAGGGAATTTGAATTGCAGTATTGCTATTTTATTTTGTGCGTCTTGCGTATCGACATAAGGACCTGATTCAATGCTGTAGTTCCCCCACTGAGAAACAATTCTGTAAGGCAAGCCGAGTGTTGCTATAAGTTCGGCGGCTTCATCTGCTTCTGAGCGAGAATTGTATGTTCCTACATCAATATAGGTACTGCCGCCTGTTGGTACAGAATAGCCTGATGATTGCGGCTGAGAAATTGAAGCACTTGCGCTACTTGAAGCGGACGATTGAGAGGGCTGGGATGCCTGAGAGGAGTAAGTTTGTCCTGCTTCTTCTGCTTCAATAGCCTCGTTTCTTGTTGTGCGATGATCGTATAATCTCACCCGCGCAATACCTTGATCGAGTATGCCAAGATCGATGGCGGCCTTACGTGAAAGATCGATGACTCTGCCCTCAACAAAAGGGCCTCTGTCGTTAATGCGCACACGGCAAACTTCGCCATTTTCTAAGTTTTCTACATATATATAAGAGCCTAAGGGGAGTGTTTTATGTGCCGCCGTATAAAGATGTTGGTTATAGACTTCACCATTTGCTGTTAGCTTGCCGTGAAAATCAGGCCCGTACCATGAAGCGATACCGATTTCATGGAAATCTTCGGCACTGCCGATTGGGTGATAGGTAATACCCCGAATTGTATACGGAGGTTGCGGCCCGTCGGGCAAGTCATAAGGTGCGGGTAAAAAACCCGAACACGCCGAAAGCAAAAAACAAGAAAATACAATGAAACAATTTCTAAACATACGCTAACCCCAATCTTAAAAATGCCATAAAAGCCATACCAAAAATTATTGTAGCAAACAAGGATTTTGTTTTTATCGCTACCAAACAAGTGGGAATGGCTACAATCCAGTGAAGGTTTGAAAATGAAAAATGTACTTCTCCTCCGCTTGTGAATATTTCCGAAGTTACCAAGGCGGCAAGCAGGGCAGGGGGGATATATTTGAACCATTTTTGCACAATATTGGGCAACTCTCTTTGTGCAAAAAGTGTGACGGGTGTTACTCGGATCACCAACATCGAAAGCGCCATTCCGATGATAAGCATTGTCAATTCGCTGTGTGTCATACTTTCTAAGTCCTATTATTTTGTTTTTCTTTGCGAATTTCTAAATAAACTCCGATGCTTGCGGCAACAATCGACGCAATCACCAAGCCGTATTGCCCAAGCCCGGTCATAACGCACAATAAAAGTAATATTCCCGCAATAAGGGCAACAATCAATTGTAATCTTTCAAAACATAATGGCACAAGTAAGGCAATAAACATTGCAGGAAGTGCATAATCCAAGCCAAAGGGTTTTATGTCTGCCATGAATCCGCCTGAAAGCACGCCTAACAAAGAGCCGAAAACCCAGCCGGAATGAGCCGTAATATTGAGAGAAAAAAGCTTTATTTTATCGAATCTGCTTTTTATTTCGCCTTGTTGTGAGTGCACATAATGCACGGCAAAGCTTTCATCCGTGATTTCGGTTGAGAACAGGATTTTTTGAAAAAAAGACAAGTTGCGCACATAATTCAGCAAAGAGGAAACCATAAGAACATAACGCAAATTTATAAGAAAATTCGCTATAACAATTGAAATCACAGGTGAGCCTATACCCACCATACTTGCCGCTATAAATTGTCCCGATCCGGCATACACACTTATTGACATAATTATTGCAAAAAGCGCCGGTATTCCACTTTTAACAGCTAATACGCCAAAGGCAAAACCAAGAGGTAAATAGCCGAAAGCAATGGGGAAAGCAGATTTTATTCCTGTCAAAACCGCTTTGAAGTCTTCACTGTTTTTAAGATTTGTATTTTCCATAAAAAAAGCAATACCACTATAAGAAATAAATGTAAATACTTTCAATGGGCGCATTTTAGACAGCACCACGTGAATCTAATTTGTATGTTTGGGGGAGGGAAAACCATGCTTTTTTGAAAAATCAAGTTTTTTGCGCCCCCCCGCCC
>CAYJPB010000042.1:0-16732 GCA_964371955.1 uncultured Desulfovibrionaceae bacterium
AGACAATCCAATGCTTGGCTGGCGTGGTGTTTCCCGTCAAATCCACGATTGGGAAATAGAAGCATTCAAGCTTGCCCGTGGTGTATACGGCGGATCAAACTTGCAAATAATGCTTCCATTTGTGCGTACTATTGAAGAAGCGCGCTCAATGAAAGTTTATCTTGAAAGCGTGCACAAACTCAAAAGTGGTGTAGACGGATTAAAAATCATTCAAATGTCTGAACTTCCTTCAAATGCTATTCTTGCGCGTCAATTTATTCAAGAATTTGATGGCTTCTCTATCGGTTCAAACGATATGACACAAATGGTGCTTGCAACAGACCGTGACAATGCGGCGCTCAGCCACATTTACGATGAGGAAGATCCTGCAGTTGTATGGGCGATTTTGTGCACAATCTTCACAGGGCAAAAATATGGAAAAAAAGTTGGCTTCTGTGGTCAAGGTGTTTCAAACTCTTTGATAATTCGTGGTCTTGTAGGAATAGCAGGCATTGTGTCCGCTTCTGTTGTGCCTGATACATATTATCAAACAAAATTCGATGTAGCACAAGTGGAAGGGCTAAACCTTGGCGCTTCTCATCTGGGGCAGTGGCTTATAGATCAGCACACGAATAATTTGCGAGCTTTGCTTGAAGAAAAGGGGTATGCGCATATTCTCAAAAAATACACAAGCCCACAAGACTTGCGTGAGTGGTATGAGGGCGAATCTATGCGCTATCACGAAGAATTACGTAAATCACTCGGTACGCCGAAAGAAGACGATGCACGTAAAGAAGCGATGACATTCCGTGCAACTTTCCACAAGCCTGCGATATACGCTTCTTGGAATTGGAATGAAACTGTAGAAGATGCGCTTCATCAGTCAGGTTTTGCAGATTTTGCCGAGCAAGAAAAAGCACTTGAAGAGCAAAGAAAGAAATCTTGGTAGGTTTAAGAGGAAATTAACAGGGATATGAATCGCCTCCGGCGGGGCCAAAGGAGATAATCTCCTTTGGAAACCTTATAAGAAAGATATTATAAATTTAAACAACAAACTATAAATTGGGTGATTTATGTGAGTATTAATCGATTTGATACGTGGTATCACACAGAAAATTGGACGCTTTTTTTCAAATTTATTTGCAAAAAACTAACAGAGGAATATCATGGCTTTTTTCAGTGCAGAATTAAGTGTAAAAAATGTGTATAAAAACACAGTGTTCGGCTTGTCGGTGCTTCTTGACGAGTGGTATTGGATTTTTTCAAATTGCATTTACCAAGCGATGATAAAGAGGCTTAGTAAAAGCTTGGAACGTGGAACACACACAGAAAATGAGCAACTTATTAATTATAGAATACAAAATCTTAGAGCTGCTAACGAAGAATTTCGTTCAAAGCAGATCGAAAGAAGATTACTTTATTTAGAAAGCCGGAGGTAGTATGAATGTTATAATAGCTTCTGATCATGCAGGTCTTGATTATAAGGAAAAAATTATCCTGCATTTACAAAAAAAGGGTTTTATTGTGGAAGACTTTGGGCCGTACACAGCAGATTCTTTTGATTATCCCGATTCAGCACATAAGGTTGCCGAAAGTGTTGCACAAAATCCTGAAAAATTCGGCATACTTATTTGTGGAACAGGGCTTGGCATGTCTATTGCGGCAAATCGCCATTCTAACATTCGTGCGTCTTTGTGTACAAGTGAGTTTCAAGCAAGAGCAACAAGAGGGCATAACAATGCGAACATCCTTTGTTTAGGCTCAAGGGTAACCGGCGAAAATGTTGCGCTTGCAATTGTTGATGCTTTCTTTGAAAGCGACTTTGAGGGCGGAAGACACCAAAGAAGAATTGAAAAAATTGAATTGGATTATAAAGGATAATTATGCGAATTATAGCGAATATTCTTCTTTCTTTTGCTTTGTTCTTTTGCCTTGTCGCAAATACACATGCTGAAGAAGTTGAAGTTATTGAAATTATAGACTTGTTAAATATTTTGGAAGACAATAGAGGAAAAGTGATTGTTGTGAACTTCTTTGCGACATGGTGTCCACCTTGCGTTGATGAAATACCGGATATTATAAAAATTCGTGAAGAATACTCAGAAGATGAGCTTTATATCATAGGTATTTCGCTTGATGATGACATGCAGGCGCTTGAAGAATTTGTTGCAGAACAAGACTTTAACTATCCGATCTATAGAGACGATATATATTTTTCGCTTTCAGACGGGTATAGAGTAGATTCAATTCCGCATAATATTATTTATGATTCATCTTTTAATACAAGACATAACGAAGCGGGTATACTCACATATAACGAACTTAAATCAATTATTGATGCCGGATTGTAAGAGTATTTTTTAACAATTTTATACCGCAAGAGTAGTTTTAAATGCGCTACTCTTGCGTTTTTTTTATTATTTTATTCTTGGCTTACGCTTGTAGGAATTTTCAGCACACCAACCAAAGTATTTAAGCTTTGTGTCAACCTTATCAAAAAGTGAGTTCGGTGTGAACGTATCGTCTTTACGCAATTTACCGCAAGGAATATCAACAAGCAGTGCGAGAGCTTCTGTGATATGCTTCACGGGATAAATGTGAAATTTTCCATTATTTACAGCTTCTTGCACATTTTTGTTAAGCATAAGATTGTCTTTATTGTCATAAGGCATAATCACGCCTTGTGAGCCTGTAAGCCCACGGTGATTACAGATATCGAAATAACCTTCAATCTTCTTGGTTACACCGCCGACGGCAAGAATATCACCCGATTGACTCACAGCGCCGGTAAATGCCAAAGCAAGGTTCAAGGGAACGTCGGAAAGAGCAGAGATGAGTGTGCACAGTTCTGCCCCTGAAGCAGAGTCGCCCTCAACACCGGCATAACTTTGCTCAAAGCAAATAGAGCCTGTAAATACAAGGGGTTTATTGCGCGCAAATTGACTGACAAGATATCCTTTTAGAATCATCATTGCTTTTATGTGGATAGGTCCGCTGAGTTCAGCTTCTCGTTCCAAGTCAATAATTCCACCGTGTCCAACTCCGACAGTACATGCAATTTGGTGTGGCATACCGAATTCATAATCGCCGTAAGAAGTGAGCGATAAACCGTTCAGTTTGCCGACTGCATAGCCATCGGTACAGATTTTAATGGTTTCGCTGCTGTACTCTTCAAAGAAAACTTCTTTAAGATAATTTTGGCGGTGTTCACGTTGATCAAGTGCTTTTTGAAGGATAGTTTCATCAACAATTTCTTTATTTTCCATTTTAGCAAGTGTTGAAGATTCAATCATAACTTCACGAATAAGCGGAAATTTCAGCGAGATTTTTCTTTGATTTTCACACAAAAGTGACGAATAATCAACCAAGGAAGCCATTGCACTTTTTGTGAAAGGCAAGAGTTTTGCTTCATCTATAATAACAGCAAGATTGTTGATCCATGATTTAATATTTGCCGAATTTCTGAGAGTGTAATCTGATAACTGGGCTTTGATTTTAAAGAATTTATTAAATCGTTCGTCTAAAATCATCAAGTTTTCATAAAGAATATCGGTACCTATAAGAATTATCTTGACAGACAGAGGAATATCTTGTGGTTCAATACTTTTTGTCTTACTTATTTCTGGCTGTTCCGAAGCTTCAGAAATGCGTGAAACTCCTGAACGTAAAGAGCGCAAAAGCCCTTCCCATGCATTTGGATGCTGTAAAATATCGTCAATATGTATGATGATATAGCCACCCAAAGCCTTATGGAGTGTTCCTGCTTTTATAAGCGTGAAGTCTGTTGTCAGCACGCCCATTTCCGCTTCTCTTTCAATGCAACCGAGAAGATTGTGCGCAGTAGGGTTTGCTTCAACAATAATAGGTGCACCGCTTGTTTGTGAATGATCCACAAAAAGGTTCACCTCATAACGGAAAATTTCAAGATCTTGCTGAATTGCCAACCAAGATTCCGGCGACTGGTTAGGCAACATCGGCTCTTTAGGAAGAAAAATATCAAAATTTTCCAACATATCATCGTGAATAGCTTTGAGATAATTTTCAAAGGCTTCGTCGCAATAGTCCTGCTTATTGATGGTTTTACACACTTTTGTGGCAAATGGAATGTAAAGCCTGTTGAGAACGTCTTGCATAATAGATTTGTCAAGATTTTTTTCGCTATCTTTTGAATCTTGTTCAGCCTTAGTTATTTTGCGGATAATATTGCTCATCACTTGTAAAAGAGCATCACCGCGTTTTTTAAATTCTTCTTGAAGTTCTTTATCCAAAGTGTCAAATTCTTCTTCACTGAGCTTTTTTCCATCGACAAGTGGAAAGAGTGTGAGTGAAGTTTTGTCTTCAAAATCGAGGAAAAAGCCTTGTTCTTCGGCAATTTTATTCATCTCTTTGATGGAATTTGATTTTTCCTCATTGAAAGTGTCCAAGATAGATGAACGTGTCTTGATATAGGAGTCAGATTCAAATTTTATAAGCAATTCCTTTCGGATAGCTTGCACTGTTTTTGATAATCCCAATTTAAATTCTTTGCCCAAACCGGCAGGCAAGCGCAATAAGATTGGCTTGTCTTGATCTTCGAAATTATTCACATATATTAAATCCGGCGGCGTTGATTTTTTCTTGGCATATGGCTTAAGAAATTCATCAACAATATAGTTTCTTCCGATATTCGGTTCACCGGCTAGATATATATTATAGCCCAAATCGTCAATATGTAAAGCAAGTTCAAGTGCTTGCAGAGCACGTGGTTGAGCGGGTTTGAATGTTTTTGAACGGGGTATATCATCACTTGTAGCATAAGGCACACGCTCAGGCGAGCAAAGCGCATGAAGTTTTAATGATGTTTTCATAATTTTTACCTTTAATAAAAACAAAAGGCACGTTAGATATTATTCGCTAAAAAGTAGCTCTTTGAGAATTTCCTTGCCACCGTTTTGAAGCATTTTTTCTGCCAAAAGTTTGCCGCATGTTTCGGGTTCGTGCGAAGTCATTGTATCTTCAAGCATTGTAGACCCGTTTGGAGTGGCAATTCTGGCGTGAAGCGTAAAACTGTTTTCAGTTTCCAAATCAGTGTTCATGGTTGCGTAGGCTGCAATAGGTACTTGACAGCCACCTTCTAAAGTACGCATAAAAGCACGTTCAGCTTGCACGCAAAGGCGTGTTGTTCTGTGGTCAAGAAACGAGAGAAGTTCCTTTATGTTCTCATCGTTCTTTCTGGTTTCTAAGGCTAAAGCGCCTTGCCCTACAGCCGGAAGAAAATCAGCAACACTGAGTACGTGCATGTATCTTGCTGATAAATCAAGTCTTTTTACGCCGGCATTGGCGAGGATAATCGCATCGTATTCATTATTTTTCATTTTATTGATACGTGTTTCCACATTGCCTCTTAAAAGCTTAACCTCTAAATCCTTTCTTAAAGCGAGGGCTTGCGCTTGCCTGCGCAATGAAGAGGTGCCCAAAACCGAATTCAATGGGAGTGATGCAAAATTTTCATACTTTTCGGAAAGGAACAAATCATAAGGCACTTCTCTTTCTAAAAATGCGCTGATTTCTAAATCTTCAGGCAAAACCATCGGCACATCTTTTAGGCTGTGCACGGCAATATCAGCACGATTGTCGAGTAAAGCTTCTTCAATTTCTTTCACGAATAAGCCTTTACCGCCAACTTTTGCCAAGGCAACATCAAGTATTTTGTCGCCTTGCGTTTTTATTATTTCAAGGCGAACAGCCAAGTTTGGATATCGCTTTAAAAGCAAATCTCTTATATAATTAGCTTGCCACAACGCAAGCTGTGAACCTCGTGTCGCAATACAAATTTCTTTCATTTCTTTCTCAGTTATTTTCTTTCTACCGCTATTACCCACTTTGGGTTCAATCTCTCACATACTTACACATATAAAATTAATCAAATTTTCTTTCACTATCCACAACTTGAGCAACTTCCGCTACTACACCCGCTACATCCACCCGAGCTTGATGAATGGCTTTCATGTCCTATAGATCCACCGTGCGCAGATGTGTGACGACAGCGCGAAATCAATTTCGCTGTATCTTTACTCTTACATTGTGGACATTCCACAACTTCATCGTCTTTAAAAACTATCTCTTCAAATGCTTTACTACATTGTTTACATTCATATTCGTAAATCGGCATACGGAACCTCTTTTCTTATTTGTTCTCTTATACACTTATTCCAAACAATTTGCAAGTTGTATTTTTGGGGTATTTTTTTTGCAAAAATGATAGCGAATTATATTGATAACTTACTAAAATAATACGATAAATAGTAAACTTATCTAAAACTTTACAATTGAGTTTAAATGATGTATTATAAGAAAAAATCATTAAGGGAGTAGCATGAGTTTATTATATACAAATCGTTCTTCACGTTCTTTGAACATTGAAAACAGAGAAAAACCCGAATTATACAGAGATTTATACCCCTATTCTAAAATAGGCAGAATTGAGTTTAATGGCGCATTGCAAGCTCCTTTGCCGCCCGAACATATGTACATCACCGACACAACTTTTCGTGACGGACAACAGGCTCGCCCACCGTATACAGTGAAGCAAATCGCAAGAATGTTTGATCTTCTTCATAAATTGGGTGGAAAAACAGGGCTCATCAATGCCTCAGAATTTTTTATGTATTCAGAAAAAGACAGAAAAGCTATTGATGTTTGCCGTTCAAGGGGCTATCGCTTTCCACGCGTAACCGGCTGGATTCGCGCTACAAAAGACGATTTGAAAATCGCACATGATATGGAATTTGAAGAAGTGGGTATGTTGACCTCAGTTTCAGATTATCATATCTATCTGAAATTAAATAAAGATCGTCAGAAGGCAATGGACGATTATCTTGCTCTTGTTGCGCAAGCTTTAGAGTGGGGCATTGTTCCACGTTGTCATTTTGAAGATATAACTCGCGCTGATATTTATGGTTTTTGCTTGCCTTTTGCGAAAAAGCTCATGGAACTTTCAAAGCAGGCTTCTATGCCCGTAAAAATTCGCTTGTGCGATACTATGGGCTTTGCCGTGCCGTATCCCGGCGCTTCATTACCTCGCTCTGTGCAGGGTATTGTGCGTGCATTTGTTGAAGAAGCCGGTGTTCCCGGTGAATGGCTTGAATGGCACGGACACAACGATTTCCATAAAAGTCTTGTTAACGGCGTTACAGCTTGGCTTTACGGTTGTGGAAGTGTGAACGGTGCTCTGCTAGGTTTTGGCGAACGTACAGGAAACACGCCTGTTGAAGCGCTTGTTATGGAATATATTTCGCTTACAGGTGATGATGAGATTGCGGACACAACAGTAATAACTGAAATAGCTGAATTTTTTGCAAAAGATCTTGAATATACAATTCCACCGAATTATCCATTTGTCGGTGAAGATTTTAACGCAACATCAGCCGGTGTGCACGTTGATGGACTTGCAAAGAATGAAGAAATCTATAATATATTCGACACAACTACAATTTTAGGCAAGTCTGTGCCGATTATTATTACCGACAAATCAGGGCGAGCCGGAGTTGCCTATTGGATTAATCAGCACTTTAAAACAAGTCCTGACAACGAAATATCCAAGAAGCATCCCTCTGTTGGGCTTATATATGACGACATTATGAAAGCGTATGAAAGTGGCAGAAATACTTCCTTTTCCAATAAAGAAATGGAAAAACTTTCTCGTCGCTATCTGCCTGAACTCTTCCCATCAGAACTTGAAAGAATTCAACGTCTTGCAGGTAAGCTTGCTTCTGATATAGTTCAACATCTTGCTGTGAAAGTTGATATGGAAAAATTGGAAGAAGGACACGCTTTACTTGAAAAGTTCATAGTAGAATATCCTTTTATTCAATACCTTTATATCACCGATAAAGAAGGTATATTGCAAAAATCTGCCTATGGTAAAAAATCACCTTATTATGAGCAGTATGCCGCAATTCCCAAAAACTTCAATTATTCTGAAAGGGGTTGGTATAAAAAACCTATTGCTTCCGGTAATTTGCACATAACCGGTGTATACCAGTCAAACTTCACAACAGAATTGATAATTACGGTTTCTTGTGCGATTGCAGATGAAAAAGATAATATCGTCGGGGTACTTGGAGCGGATATTCAGCTCGATCAAATCCTCCGTCGTGCAGACAGTTTAGAAGCAGACGAAGAATAATGCTTTGTCTTGGAATAGAAACATCATGCGATGAAACAGGGCTTGCATTAGTTGATGGAAAAAACATACAAGCCTCTGTTTTGTCGACTCAAATTGATATGCATGCCTTGTTCGGCGGTGTTGTGCCCGAGCTTGCTTCGCGTGAGCATCTTAAGCTTTTGCCTCTTTTATTTGACGAATTGCTGTTAAAAGCTGATTGTAAGGCGCAGAATATTCAAGGAATTGCCGTTGCCAACGGTCCGGGATTATTAGGTTCTTTACTTGTGGGAGTGGGCTTTGCTAAGGCTCTTGCTCTTGGGCTTGATGTGCCGATTGTCGGTGTGAACCATTTACAAGCGCATTTGGCGGCTACTGCCATTGAAAATGAAATTGAATTTCCCGCATTAGGGGTACTTGTTTCTGGTGGACACACGCATTTATACGAAATTGAAAACCTCCATACTTACAAAGTTTTAGGCAAAACCCTTGACGATGCCGCCGGTGAAGCTTGTGATAAATTTGCAAAAATGCTCACACTTCCTTATCCCGGAGGTGCGCTTCTCGATATGCTCGGTAAGCAAGGAAATGTCGATAAAAAGCTCTTTCCTCGTCCTTACATAAAGAATGATACGCTTGACTTCAGTTTTAGTGGATTGAAAACCGCCGCAGCTCTTTTTTTGCAAAATAACCCTTCCGCCGTTCTGTCTTTGCCAAAAAGTGAGAGCACAGCCATTATGACTGTGGAAGAACACAAAGAGCGCATAAGAAATGCACCGCAAATCTTGAGTGATGCCGCAGCTTCCTATCTTTATGCAATTGCTGATACTCTTGCTATTAAAGCTGAAAAATCCTTATCATCTTTCAAAAATCCACCAAAATCGCTTCTTCTTGCCGGCGGAGTAGCGGCAAACTCCTTTGTGCGTGCTCGCTTGGCTGAGTTTGCTGAAAAACATGCGCTCAACTTTGCGTATCCTTCTATGAAGCTTTGCACGGATAATGGTGAAATGATTGCTTTTCTTGGACAACATCTCTTAGAAAATAATATTCATAGCCCGCTAACTTTTCCTGCATATCCGCGTGGAAGTGTTATTTATTAGTCACAACATTTCCTATGCAATTTCAGTAAATAGATTATAAACTTAATAAGTGGTTAACATGACAGAAAAAAAACGACTTCTCATACTCACTCCCATGGCGGAAGAGTATAATACAATACAGGAAATTATTGCAGATATTGGCTATACTCACGAGCAAGTGGAAGAGTTGATTGCAAGAGGGGCTTTATGTATCGCTCAAACGGGTATGGGTGCATTAAACATGATGAATTTTTTGTATAATTCTTCATTCCTTATCGACAGTTCAAGTGTGGATATTGTGCTTACAGGCTTTGCAGGCTCTCTTAACACACAATTGGATGTTGGCGCTTCGTGCCAAGTTTCGTGTGTGACCGACTTCAGCTTTATCGAATATCAAGGCGCCGGAGATTTTGAAATTGTGCAAACCCCTTCAGAATTCTTCTCTCATGTACTTTCACAGAGTGATGATTCACTCAAACTTCCTCATGCACCCCTTCCTTACACAGATTTAGGAGAAAAAACGCACACACTTATTTCTGTGCCTGTACTTTTGCAAGGAGTGAAGACAAAGGACTATTTATATAAACAAGGTGTTGATATTGTTGATATGGAAGCGTTTTCTCTGGCTTCTGCTTTGCATCACATACGCAATCGCTTTTCGCAAAATGAAAAGAAAACCTGCATAGATGTAATAAAAGTTATTACCGACAGCCCACAGGAAAAGTTTCATTTTGAAAAAATTGCAGAATATCAAAATCAATTGCGACAATGCGAAATGATACGTAAACTATTGCGCATGAAGTTTGCAGAAATCGCTTAAAGCTGAATTGTAAATTATTTGTAGTTATTATAAGTGATTACTTACTTAAATCTACAAGTGTTCTCATAAGTGTTGCAAAGGCTTCGGGGACAATTTCCGGCATGTTTTTTATGATTAGTGTGTCGTGTTCGCTTTCTATGATAACCACTTCAATGGGGTCACTATAGCTTAATTTTTCTTTATATACGATGGATTTAATGTTATTATAACGCAATTCCAGCGTTTTTTTCATTTTCTCTCTGTAGAAAAAAGTATCGAGTGATAATATTATTCCGGCAGCGGTAGAGCCAAAAAGTGATTTATCGACAATGCAGCATACTTCCTCTTCGGCTATGCGCGATTGTGCAATACCTTTGAGAGCATTTTTCATTTTTTTAGATGGAACATCAGAAGCAAGATAGCTATTCTTTATAAAAACTCGACCGAAATTCTTCTCTATACATGCAAGTATTGGGTGTTTTGGTTTTTCTTCTTCTTTTACCGCAACTTTTTTGGGAGGGGAGTACACACTATTTTCTTTTTCGGCTCCCGAATTGTGTGTCGGTTTACTTTCGTTTTGGTAGATAGGTGTGCTTATTTCTGCAAGCTCAAGCGGTTCAACGTCATCATCGTCAACCTCATCTGACAAGGTACTTTGTGTACCGTGTTTTGTTTCATGAAGATTATAGTCTTGTCCGTTTGGTGCGGCAAAAGTGGCGAGCATACTTCCTTTGTTTTTCTTTTTGGATTTTGCATTTTTATCCTCGGGGGCAATTTTCTCTAAGAAAGAGATAAGCGAAGAAATCGCTTTTTTGATTGGTGAAACACCAAGAAAAGGCTTATCGTCGTATTCTTCATTTTTATGAATTTTTACATTGTCGCTAAGTTTTCTATATGTGATTGCTGTAACATTTGTACGTTTGCGTTTGAGCGCTTTTTCAAGTGTTTTCAGTAAGCGAGGGTGGGGGAGTTCGCGCCGAGAAGGTGTTCTGCCATTTTCTTCAAAGAATGTAAAAATTTCAATGATATGTTTATCTTGGGTGTTGATTGCGTATTGTTTTGCACTGAGTCCCAAATTATCCACAGCATCACTTTGCGCACCATGCGAAAGCAGAAACTTTACAGCCGCGGCATTTCTGTTGATAACAGCGTGCATGAGTGATGTTTGCATTTGAGCATCGGCGGCATTGATCTCGGCGCCTTTATTGAGAAGCATTTGCAGAGCGTCGAGGTTTCCGTTTTCAGCGGCAAACATAAGAGCTGTTTCGCCTTTATTGCTTTTTATATTAATTTTTGCTCCGCCGTCCAAAAGTAGTTCCATGCTTGCTAAATCCGCTCTATAGGCCGCACGCATAAGAGCTGTGCCAATACTTTTATCCACAACATCCAAGTCGGCACCGTTTTTAATAAGTAAGGAAATTGTTCTGAGGTGTTGCCTTCTTGCCGCATAGATAAGGGGGGTGCGATTTTCATGGTCTTTTGCGTTAATATCAGCTTTTGCAGAGAGAAGAATTTTAATTGTTTCTATGTCGTTACCTAAGGCGGCATAGTGAAGAGGGGTTATGAGATTGGGAACGGCAGATTGCGCATGTTTCGTTCTTTGCAGAAGTATTCTTGTTGCTTCCGATTCGCCTTTAATCGATGCATATATCAATGCGTTTGCTTTTCTTTTGTCATACGCTTCTGTATCGGCACCGGCATCGAGCAATAAAAGTAGCGATTCGGTAGATCTTTGCACGGCGGCAAACATTAGGGGAGTTCTTGCTTTTTTGTCTCTGGCTTCAATATTTGCACCACTCTCTATAAGCAGGTTGACAATTTCCGGGTGAGAATAAGCTGTGGCATGGATTAAGGCTGTTGAACCGGTACTGTCTGCTGCCTCAATATTTGCTCCTTTATCAATAAGAAGTTTCACGGCATCAACATTGCCACGTATTGCGCATTGCAAAAGGGCAGTAGCTCCACCGGGTGATTTTGCTTCAATTTCTGCTCCTGCATCAAGTAAAATTTTAACCACTTCTGAATTTTTTTGCGAACAAGCAAGCATAAGAGGCGTTCTGCCATTGACATCTTTTGAATGAAAATCAGCTCCGTTATCAATAAGTGTTTTAACAGCGTTTGCATCGCCGTCCATTATTGCAGAAATTAAAGGTTGATCACCGCTTTTATTGGTTGCGTTAATATTTGCCCCATAAGCAGAAAGAATAGCAACGGTTTCGTAGTATTTTCCGCGAATTGCAAGTGCAAGAGCCGTATTATGATTTTTGTCTCTTGCTTCAATATCGGCATTTGCGCTGAGTAAGGCTTTTGCGACGTCGTTTTGTCCTTTTGAAGCGGCTAGCATGAGCGGAGTTCTACCGCTATTATCGGCTTCATTAAGCTTCACACCGGCTCGTAAAAGAGTGTTCACTACACTGGCATCGCCCTTTAAGCTTGCATGATGGAGGGCACTCATCGAGTTATAGTCTTTATGTTCAATATTTGCTTTTTTGCTGATGAGAAGTTTGAGAGTTTCTATATGTCCATTTTCACAGGCTTTAAATAATGCGGTTTGTCCTGACTTATCAATATCTTCAATTTTTGCGCCTTTTGATAGAAGATATTGTACAATCTCTGTTTGCCCATTTGCGGCTGCGTGGATAAGAGGAGTGTAGTTTTGTTCGTCTTTATTATTTATTCTGTCACCTAAAGACATAAGAAGCTTTACGGCATCGAGGTGTCCACTTGCGGCGGCATGCATAAGAGCTGTTCGTTTTTCACGATCGGTGGCTTTAATGTCAGCACCTTTTGAAAGTAAAAATTTAATAACTTCTGTTTGTCCTTTTGAGGAAGCTTGTATATTTGAAGTCATGTTTTTATGATCTTTTGCTTCAATATCTGCGCCGTACTTGAGAAGTAGATCGATATTTGCTATGCGTTCTCCTGCGCAAGCTTGCATAAGTGGAGTTCTGTTTTTTCCATCTTTGGCTTCAAGGTTTGCGCCTTTATCAAGAAGAAGTTTTAGGGTTTGAGCATCACCTTTTTGTGCGAGTATACTTAAGGCAGTTTTATTATCGGCATTTCTTTTTTCAAGTTCTACGCCCGCTTTGATAAGTACAGAAATAACATCTCGATGATTGAATTCCGCCGCAAGCATGAGAGGATTTTTATTGTCACTTGCTTTGAGTTCAATATTGGCATTATTTTTTATAAGAAGTTCGACTATAGCAGTATGTCCTGCTTGTGCGGCGTGCATAAGAGCGGTTTTATTGTCTTTATCTTGTAGGTCGACAAGAGCATTGTGTTCTAGAAGAAGCTTTACAATGTCAATTTTATTATTTATTGCGGCTAGCATAAGCGCTGTTGTACCATTATTGAAGGCGCGGTTAATGTCTGCACCTTCATTTATAAGTCGTATAAGTCCGTTATAATCAAAGTTGAGGAGTGAATTTATAAATCTGTTTTCTAATGCACTCATGCTGTCCTCTTATTCGCCGTAATTAATTCATGTTATAGGGTGTATTGTTTATTTTCAAGCAAAAGTTTAATGAAAGCGTTTTCATCAAGCACTTTAGCAAAATAATAGCCTTGCGCCATATCACATCCGATACTTTTCAGCCAAATTCCTTGATTTTTTCCTTCAATTCCCTCCGCAACAACTTTCATATCAAGTTGTTTTGCAAGATTGATTATTTGCTCTACAACCATTGAACCGCGGGGGGCATCTTCGTGAAAATCAAGAAAAACCTTGTCAAGCTTCAATACATCTACTTCGATAATACTCAAGCGATTGAGCGAAGAATTGCCCACACCGAAATCGTCCATTGCAACAGTAAAACCTATTTTATGGAGAATTTTAATAATTGTGGGCAAATCTTTTTCAAAATCAGCTATTGTGGATTCGGTGATTTCTATTTCTATGCGTGAAGGATTGACTTTATATAGTTTCAATATTTCAATGAATTTTTTAATTAAAGAAGCTTTTGAAAGAGTTATGGGAGATATGTTGATGGCAATTTTAGGAATATCAACAACATTTTTATTTTTTTGCAAAATATTGCACACTTCTTCAAAAACATACATTTCCAGTTGAGAAATAAAGCCATTTTTTTCCATAATTGGAATAAAATCATTTGGATATACAGGGTCACCAATCGGAGGAATCCATCGACAAAGCGCCTCAGCTCCAATAATTTTTAAATTTTGAAAGTCTATTTTGGGTTGAAAATGCACTTTGAATTCTTTATTTTGAATGGCATGCTCCATTCTGTATATTATATCGAGTGTTTTATTTGCTTCGTCACGCATTTGTTCTGTAAACTCTTCAAAAGAGGTTGTGTGCGTTTTTTTAGCTTTATTATGCGCAAGGCTTGCATTGTCAAGCATAGAATTCATTTTTTCATCTTTTGCTATGTTTTTGCAATAACCAATTGATAAATATAATGAATATCCTTCACCTACAATAGTCGTAATGCGTGGAATAATATATGCATTTACAACTTCTTTTATTGTTTTGTCTGTAGAAGTTTTTTTGAAAATTAAAAATTGCTCAGCAATACGTCTTGCTAAAATAACATCATCTTTCTTAAACGCATCAGTGAGGGCATCTGCCATCGTGATTATGACTTCTGTGCCTTTCTCTATACCGTAATATGTGTTTATCATTCTAAAATAATCTATATCAAGAAGAATGAGTTCGTATTCACCAATTTTTGCTTTTGAAAGTTTTTCGTTAACCAATGCGGTGAAATGAGACAAAGAGTGGAGTGGGGTAACATCATCTTTAGCAAGCACGGCAATAGTAGATCTGTAGCGAATGAGTAATACAAATGCGATTATCATAATTGCCAATACTATTGCCGCAGTGATTATATAGTTCAAATTATTTCTAATAAATTGCTCAGTACCAAAAGTAGGAGCATATTCAGCCATTTGATTTACAACAATGGAATCAATGGTTGATTCTGGCTCTTTATTAATGATGACATTGAAAATTTCAAGATACTCTTCACCTAAATCTTTTGCTATTTGCAATTCCATTTCAAGCGAAGCATTGAGTGAGTATTGATGTTTTCCGTTTGTCACATTAGATGCAACTGAGTCACCCCCCAAGCTTGTGGCGATAAGTGCATCTATTTCTTGTGTTTTAAAGGCATCAAAAAGAGCATTGGTGCTTGAAAATTGTACAAGCTGCGCGGTAGGAAATTTATTGAAAAAATTTATATATTTGAATGCGATATAGTTCAACATTCCCACATTTGCATTTTGTGGTAAGCCATATTCAAACTCTTCAAGCAAAGCATTTTCTTCAAAGCTTTCTTGTAAGGCGATGATTAGATCTATTTCATAATAAGGGTCAGATGTATTGTAAAATTCTGAAATATAATCTCTTTCTCCCACAAGCGAGAGTAAAATATCTATATCTTCATTAACATTTAAATTGTTGTCAAGGTTGTAAGGAACGTATTCGATTGTGAAATTATATTCCTCTGCAAGGTGGTTCATAAATTCAACACTTATACCCTCGGGATCTCCCAAAAGTCCGGAAGATTGATACGGTGCATGATTATCAATGTAACCCACACGGAAAGTTTGCCCTTCAAGCAAAGTGGCTTCTTCTCTTGTGAGTGAGCGATTTTGAAATTCATTGCCAAATAATCTGTATTTGTCATGTAAATACGCTTGAAATGAAGCATTTTCAATGAATAGTTTTCTAAGCTCTTCATCGAGATAATGCATAAGTTCTTCATTTTCTCTACTTGAAAAGAAATATAAATATCTTAAATCGAGATTGAGCACAGAATGAAAGTCAGTAATGGAGCGTACAATTGAAGGTAGGAGATAAAAATCTGTGTCAAGCTCGGTGAAATTTTGCAAATCGCCATAAACATATTCTACGGAAATATTATTTTCTGCTAAATATGCGTCTAATAGGGCAATGGCGGGATTATCCTCATAAACGGCGACGGTTTTTCCGTTGATAGTGGAAGGATCGTCATAATAATAGTCATTTTCGCCTTTAGTAGAGAGCGAGAATTGCACAGTGTGAACAGGTACATTGCCAAAATAAATTTCTTCTGCCCTTTCGGCGGAATGTGAATAAAGCCCACCAATATCAACTAATCCGCTTTGCACAGCCTCTATAAGCGATCCCTCAACTTCGACAAATTCAAAGTCAACACCGGCATATTGGCCTAGTTTTATCAATAAATCGTAGCCATATCCTTTTGCATTGAAAGAGTCATAATCGGCAATCAAACCCATGCCGTTTTCATAACCGACAGTGATGTGTGGTCTTTCTCCTTCGGCAAAAAGCGGAGGCGGGTTTGCTGGTATATTGTTATTTTCGGCAGAAAGCTCATCTTGCATATTTTGAGCGAGAAAATTGTGCGAAAATTCTTGAGCAAAAGTTAGCTCTGCATGCGAGAAAAGTGAATAAGTGAATGAATTCACACATAAAAAAAATAAAAACAAAAATAAAAAAACACGTCTTAACATAACCTCAACCAAGCCCAAAAAAAATAACTATAAATTTGTTTAACACTAATCTAATTCCTCTAACATGTCAATTCAATAATTATTGATAGATTAATTGCGCACCTTATTCTAATTCTCACCTTATGAGTTTTTGAAGGATTATTGTGTTATAATGTAATTTTCCCTCCCCCAAACATACAAATTAGATTCACGTGTATTAGCCCTCACGTGAATCTAATTTGGTGACTTGAGAGGGGGAAACCATGCTTTTGTGAA
>CAYJPB010000043.1:0-11191 GCA_964371955.1 uncultured Desulfovibrionaceae bacterium
TTTGAACTCAATTGTCAAGAACTTTTTTAATCTTTTTTTTGTTAAGTAAATTCAAATAGATAACTGGCAACGTTTTCCACAATCCCCTTTATAATGACACCAATCTCTACTTTATTAATCAATTGTGCACCTTCTTCTTGATACATTGTTTCATCATTCCAGCTATCATAATCTCTTACTTGCCCGAGTGTTGCGTAGGGTATTCCCAACTCATGTGCCAATGCTGCTTCGGTTGCCGTTGTTGTGCTTACAACATCAGCCCCCCAAATTCTATACATATGCGATTCAGCCGCTGTTGCATGCCTTATACCATCTATTGTTACAGCAATCCCCTCCTTATGACAATTTATACCCTGCTGCATTGCGGCATAAAGAAGCACTTGCCTTAAACTGTTGCAATAAGGATTTTTCATTGTCTCCATATTATAATTTTCTTTTCCTTTTTCAATAAACGTTTCATTTCTGCGCAATGTAAAATCTATTGATTGATCAAGAACTATTAATTCTCCGGGCTTTATATCTTTGCGAAGAGAAGTAACCTCTGCTATGCTCATTACGCTCGTACAAGCCAATTTTCTTAAAGCCCACATATTCGCCCTATAATTTATAAACGCCGGCAATTCCGTATCATCCTGTATATACCTTACTATATGTATATATGGTATTTGGAAAATTTCTCCTTTAACAATTAAGCTTGAAATTTTGCCGTAGGGTGTTTCCATAGATATTGTTTGCTCTGTTGCAAAGTTAACATCTTTATTAAATTCCCTGTCGCTTATAATTCCTAATGTATACTTATCCATAAAACTGTTACGTATCTTTTATTCGACAACGCTTATAAAACCTCCATTTAAAATATTGATGATTAAGTATATTTTTAATTCATTACGACTTTAGAGGTCAAATATTTTTCTTCTCTCTCATATGATATATTTTCTCTATTCTGTGCGCTTGATTATTTCTGTTGAATGTAGTATGTTTCTTTCTCAATACACTATGAATACAATATGGATACACTATGGACTTTGAACTTGAATACAATAACCCTGAGTTTTGCTCTGCCATTGTCAAACAATTGCATGAACTTGTAGACTCTATTGGCAAAGATATTCGCTTTATGGAAGTGTGTGGCACGCATACCGCTTCTCTTTTTCATAGCGGACTGCGCTCGCTTTTACCTGAAAACCTTCATCATATTTCAGGGCCGGGCTGTCCTGTATGTGTGACGCACGAGGATGAGGTAGAAACCTTTCTCACTCTTGCTAAAGAAGAAAACTGCATTATTGCAACGTTTGGCGATTTAATCCGTGTACCTAATGCTGAGGGTGTGAGCCTGAAATCTTCTGCTTTCGGAAATAATTCTCGCCTCGAGATTATTTATTCTCCGCAGGATGCCTTGAAACTTGCAACGGATAACCCCAATCATCATGTTATATTTCTCGGCATAGGTTTTGAAACAACAGCACCCATTATAGCTGCTACAATTCTAGCGGCTCAAGCGCAAAACCTTAAAAACTTTTCTGTGTACTCGATGCATAAGCAAGTCGCCCCTGCATTACATGCCCTACTTTCAGATAATGCCGAAACTCCTAAAGATGTTCCGGGGATTGACCTCTTTCTTTTGCCCGGCCATGTCGCGTGTATAACAGGTGTTGACTATTTTAATTTCATCGCACAAGAATATAAAAAACCGGCAATCGTGACAGGATTTGAATCGCTTGACATGGCATACGCCCTTAAGCTCGCCCTCGAACAGATTAAAAATGCTGAAACGAATGTTGAAAATGCCTATACAAGAGTTGTGAGAAACGAGGGCAACCCCAAAGCTATGGAGCTTATGAACTCTGTCTTTCAATCCGAAGATGCTTTTTGGCGAGGGCTTGGTAAAATACCACAAAGCGGACTTGCCATTCGCCCTGAATTTGCCGATTTCAACACATTAAAACGTTTTGACTTACCTACTATAAAAAGTAAACCAACGGCATGCAAATGTGGCTCAGTCCTTAAAGGACATATTCAACCCCCGCAGTGCCCACTCTTTGGCAAAGCCTGTACACCACAAAAAGCTATGGGGCCTTGCATGGTTTCAACCGAAGGTGCGTGCGCTTCTTATTACCGCTATATAGAAATTGACTAAAGGATCATTATGGAAAATCAAACTCTATCACTCGATGCCGGCTCCGGCGGTCGTGCTTCACAACGCCTTATAAATGATTTATTTATAAAGTATTTCTCAAACCCAATTCTTGACTCACTCAATGATGCCGCGTTGTTAAACATAAAATCACCCATTGCATTCAGTACGGATTCCTTTGTTATCACCCCCGTTGAATTTAACGGCGGAAACATCGGCAATCTTGCTGTGCACGGAACGGTAAACGATGTTGCTATGTTAGGCGCTAAACCACGCTATATATCTGTAGCCTGTATCTTGGAAGAAGGGCTTGAGCTTGATTTACTTGAGCGTATTGTAAAAAATATGGCAGAAGCAGCAAAGAAAGCCGATGTCCTTATTGTTACAGGTGATACAAAAGTAGTCCCACGTTATGCCTGCGATAAAATTTTCATAAACACTACAGGCATTGGCGAAATTCTTGTCGATACCCCCCCAGCTGGCAACAGAGCCCAAGAAAACGATGCTATTCTTATTTCAGGCAATTTGGGCGATCATGCACTTTCCATTATGGGCGCGAGAGACAATTTTTCTTTTTTACAAAATATTTCATCTGATTGTGCCTCGCTTAACCATATAATTGAAAAGCTTGTCACCGAAATTCCTTCAATTCATGTTCTCAGAGATCCCACAAGAGGCGGGCTTGCCACAACTCTTGGAGAAATAGCCGCACAATCCGATGTCGATTGCTTGCTCTATGAAAATGATATCCCCACATCAAAAGAAGTGCATAACGCCTGCTCATTGCTCGGGCTTGACCCTCTCTATCTTGCCAATGAAGGAAAATTTATTTGTATTCTTCCTGAAGCGGACGCCCAAAAAGCGCTTGAAATAATGCACGCATTTCCTGAAAGCGCACACGCAAAGCAAGTGGGAATTATTACAAAAAAAGAGAGCAACAAAGCGAAAGTTGCCCTAAAAACACGTATCGGCGGAATACGCCTTATGCCCCCACTTGAGGGCGCTCAGCTACCAAGAATTTGTTAAATTCAGTCAAGATGAAGTCGACAGAATTTGATTCGCCTCCGGCGCAGGCAAAGGGGGTAACCCCCTTTGCAAACCCTATAAGTTTTTTCTTGCTACTCTTTTACGTTGCTTACTAATATTATAGATGTTTTAGTAATAGCTATAATTCTAATATGCGTAAATATCAAACTAAGATGTCTTTTTGCGGAGTTCTGTCACTGTTTTTCCGCCAACGCCCCAATTGTCGGTATCCACTTCTTCAATAACAACAAATGTTGAGGCAGGATTTTTTCCAAGCACGTCCACAAGCAATTGTGTTGTGCCTTCGATTAATTGCGCTTTCTGCTCGGGCGTTGCGCCTTCTTTAGTGATTTTAATATTTACAAATGGCATGTCTTGCTCCTTATTAAAGATCTCTGCACAATTAATTTTTTGCAGAAATTTACAGCTTAAACTTGTACTACATTTTTTTATAAAATAAATAATGCGCAGAGAAAAAGGCACAAAAATCAATCACTTAACGACAAGAGCGCGGTTTTGTCTATTCTTGCCCAATTATCTTTTGGCGGTCGAATTTGCTCTGCAAATTCTCTATGACCCTCGCACAATAAATTGTGCAGAGGTCTCTATTGGCTAAGTTTTGTAATGCGATCTTGGAAATAAGCTGAGGTGGATTCGTCTGTAGTGGGAAGAGTGAGCAATTCGGTATATACCTCTATAGCTCTTTCGCTACTGCCTTGAATTTCTGCAACAAGTGCCAACTCTTGGAGCGCGGCTGAATAAAGATTTTCAGGTACCACTGTGATATATTCTTCCATAAGCGCCAAAGCTTCATCATTCTTATTTTCTGTGAGGTATACATCACTCAAAGCAAGATAAAGTGAAAGCCCAAGAGGTGAATCTTTTTCAATGGCTATAGCTTCTTGAAGTTTTGTGGCGGCAAGAGCATAATAACCGACTTGTGTTGCGGTTGCCGCTTCTTCAATCAAAACACCCACACGCAAAGATTGCGGTGCACTTTCTGCAAAAGTAGACAACGCTTCAAGTTTTTGGTGCGGATCTTGTATACTTGCAACTTGCTGAAATTCTCTGTGTGCTTCGGCATTTGTATTTTCTGATTGCCATGACCAAAAGCCCCATCCGCCAAGCGCAATAATGGCTACTACAATTACAGTAATGATTGTCTTAATATTGTTCAATACAAACTCAAGTAGAGGTGCGGCTTCGGAAACTGTTTCTGCTTTAATTTCGTTTTCTAAGTCGTGCAGTAAAGCGCTTTGCTGGTGTGGAGACATGTTTTCAATGTCTTTTATATTAAGACGGTCTTTATTGACTGCTGTATTTGCTGGGCTTGTAGCGGGCATATTTGTTTGCTTTCTTGATTGTGACATATATTCTGTACTTCCTTATTTGTATTTCAGAAACATATTTTTTACGGAAATTATATGCTTTTTTCAAAAAAGTCAAATTGTAATGTTCATGAAAAAATGCTCAATGACTTACATAAATTGTGAAAAAAAGCTTTTATCTTGCGAATAAAGAGAAAAAAAATTATAAATTGGATGTGGAGGATTTTATGTTTTCATTCTACCAAGCGGTTTTAACAGAAAAAAGTCTGTTGATAAGAGGGCAACATCTTGTAGACAGTTTAAAAAAATGCGCTCAAAAGCAACATACAATTTTCGTCTCAGCCAATTTTTTACAAAGCGTTAAAATAAGCAATTCAGCTTCATCGCTTTTACTTGAACAAGAGAAAAATTCACTCATCAATTTCCTCTTTGAAGAGCTTCAATCGCACACAGCGCTTGTACTTTGTGAAAAGAATGAAATTTTGGTGCTCCAAAACAAACAAATTAAAAAATATCCTCTTTCTCATGTTCTCGAGCTGAATGGAAAGAAGTATACTTTTTCCTATGATATCCTAGATTATACCATCGCTTCACAGCAACAATCAGATTTTCATATACATTACGATACTCTCCCCTTTGTTCTGAACAGCCAACAAGAAAGCGAAAAAATTCTATGCGAATACACAAAAAATAGCACTACTCCTTGTGTATGTCTAAAACCTGTCTATGCGCATGAGGGATACCTCTACACAGGGCAAAGTTTTGTGACTCACAAAGGAGATATATGCGCGCGCATGAAAACTTTTGAAGCTGATTATATTTCTTTTGACCCCGAAAACGCTCATTCTATAGACTCTTTGAGTAACGATAAGTATAAAACACTGTATGAAGCACTTGTATTTGGCATACGTGAACATATTAAAGAGTCAGGGCTCACAAAAGCCGCAATCGGCATTTCGGGCGGTATAGATTCAGCCCTTGTTGCGCCTTTAATTGCAGAAGCTATCGGGCCCGAAAATGTGTACGCTTTTATTTTACCCTCGCCAAACTCTTCTGACCACAGCGTGACAGATGCTGAAGCATTGGCAGAAAATTTAAATATTCATACACATACCTTTCCTCTTAAAGAAGCTATGGACGCTTTTCATGCGCTTCTGCTTCCTGCGGCAACAATGCATGATGCAAGCGATTTAAATAAAAGAATGATGTTACAAAACTTACAGTCTCGCTTACGTTCAGTTCTTATTATGGGTATGGCGAACGCATTGCCTGCCTTTATGGTGGGAACATGCAATAAGTCAGAAGAATGCATGGGCTACAGCACGCTTTACGGTGATTCTTGCGGTGCGCTTTTCCCCATTGGCGATTTATACAAAGAAGAAGTGTACGAACTTGCCGCATGGTATAACAGTTTTAAAGGCAAAGAAATTATACCGCAAAACTGCTTCGATAAAGCGCCGAGTGCCGAACTTGAACCCGGCCAAAAAGACAGTGATTCACTGCCCGAATATCCAATACTTGACACTTTCCTCTTTGCTATGCTTGAAAATGCCGAAAACCCTTTCACCCTAGAGCACGAATTTCCAACAGAAAAACGTATGGAAGTTTTGAAAAAAATGAAAGCGGCAGAATTTAAAAGACAGCAAGGAGCGCCAATTATCAAACTTACACACATAACACTCGGGAAAGATTGGATTTAATTATTTTACTCAAGCGTTAAATTTTTCTTTCCAAAAAAAGAAAAATAGTGCATTATAATTTATGGAGAAACTTTAATTAAGGGGGATGGACTTGCAAAAGAAATATGTTCCTATACTTGCGGTGTTACTCGTAACACTCGGAATTGCCGCGGCAGGATATTTTATGCCGCAAGAGGCCACAGGAGATGAACCTGTTCGAGTGTTACTCGAAAACGTTGGAGGCACAGTGGTTTTTGACCATCAAACGCCCACCTATTATGGATTTGCTTGTGTTGATTGCCACCACGAACTGGAAGCTGACCCGTCTGCGCCTGTAATGGCTTGTGGCGAATGTCACGGTATTGACTATAGCGATCCTAACTTTATCGGCGATCACTTGGCAACTTTTACCACTGATGCACAATGTGTGACTTGCCACCACTACCAGTTTGAAGATTCAGATCCAAGCACGGATTTCCACCACGATTTGCTTACAAGAAATATGGATAACTGCCTTGCCTGTCATAATGAACCGACGTCTTCCGAAAAGTTGGTTTCAGGCGAAGAGTTCTATTTTGACTTTATGCAAGCTTCGTGCAGTAACTGTCACGATGAAGCGGCGAACGACCTTATTCCTTCCCGTATGGACGCTTTCCACACAAGTTGTATGGATTGCCATGAAATGATGGGTGTAGGTCCTTACATGGACGACCAGTGTGCACAATGCCACGGTTAGTTATGTGTATGTCTTATTTTAAAAGCTAATTATAAAAGAAGAGAAATTCTATGCTACCTAATATTCGTATGTTAGTGGATCCTAAAATGAAGCTCACGCACAAAATGATGCAACGTTTCACCGAAGGGGACAATATTAAAGAGCTTATGATACTCCATACAAGCTATAATCTTGAAAAAGAGATAAAAAAAGGTGTGGATATCTATTCCGGTATGTTGCTTGGAAAAAGCAAGGACAAAAACAAAGGACACTTGTATTCGCCCGTGCGCGGAAAGGTTACCGAAGTGGGGCATCGCTTTTTGACTGTTGAAGTTGTTGAAGCTCAAAGCGACGATCCTCAAAAAGATATTTATTCAGAAGACGAAATCTTAGCAAAACTTTCTGCTGAAAGTAGCGAGGCTTTAGATTTTTTGAAAAATATGGGTGTCCATATAAGTGCATTGGCAAAACAATGCAATACTCTGATTATCAACGCACTGAATCCCGAACCGGGGCTTATGTGGGCTGAGCCGATGCTCGGTATACACTTAGAAACTGTTTTAAAAGGCTTGGAGATACAAAAAGCAATTGCCAAACCACAAAAAATATTCTTGGTTGTTCCCAAAGATACGCGTATAAATCCTATTGACGGAGTGACTATATATCCGGTAACCCCGGTATATCCTCACAGTATGGATGTAATGCTCAAGCATGATATTGCAAAAAAAGAAAATATTTCCGATGTCGGTATAGTTTCCACACACACATTGTGGGGGCTTGGACGTGTTCTTGAAACAGGCACGCCGCTTACAGAAACAGTTGTCACCTTAGGCACACCGTCACATAGCGGAAACTATATTATAAAAGAAGGTACACGCATTATAGACTTATTAGATTTTGCACATTTCACACTTGAAGATGAAGACACCATAGTTGTTGGCGGTCCGCTTCGAGGCAACGGGGTTTCCTTTCCTCAAAGAGGTATTCCACGTGAAGTGAACGGCGTTTTCATCGTTCCTGCCGGAAGTGTGCCTAAACTTGAGGGACATAGCCCTTGTTGTAACTGTGGTGCCTGTGATAAAATTTGTCCTGTAAACCTTTCCCCTTCCACAATCAGCAGGTATGCAGAATTTACTCTTTACGATAAATGTAAAGAATGGGATGCAGAGCATTGTATTGAGTGTGGCTTGTGTGGCTATGTATGCATGACAAGGCGACCTGTTTTGCAATATATACGCCTTGCAAAACAAAAGCTCAGCCTTGAAGAAATGAAATTAACAACAGCTTCACAAGACGAAGCGTAAAATAAGTGAGTTGTAATTATGAATAATGCCTCACAGATGTTTTCTGTAGCACCACCGCCTTTCTGGCACTGTGGCAGAACAATCAAAGCTGTTATGGCCGAAACAGTGATTGCGCTTTTGCCTGCTGCAATTTTTGCTGTTCTTGTTTGGGGTTTTCCGGCATTGCGTGTGATATGCCTTTCTATCGGCGTATCCGTGTTGACAGAAGCTCTTTGTCAAAAAATGATGGGAAGAGCTCTTGCTATTGACGATTTTTCAGCCGTTCTTACAGGTTTATTACTTGCCTTTATGTTACCTGCGGCATCGCCTTGGTGGCTTGTGGTATTGGCAGCGGCTTTTTCAATATCTTTTGGAAAAATGGCTTTCGGCGATTTGGGTTCTTCTCCTTTATGTGCGCCGGTTGTCGGGTATATACTTTGCTTTGTATCATTCCCCATTTTTATAAATCCTAACACAATGCAATTGGCAACAAGCTTTGTAGACCCTCTCTTTATGTCGAAATACTTCGGCGCTAACGGCATTTGGGATATCTCCTATATGTCTTTATTGATGGGTGAACAAATAAACGGTTTGGGTGCCGGACAAGTAGGAATGTTGTTTCTTGGCGGAGTGTATCTTTGCGCAAGAGGAATAATTTCTTGGCAAATCCCCGCAGCATTTATAGTGGGTGTACTGGCGACAGGTTATATTTTCAACCTCGTCAATCCGGACATGTATGCGCCACCTTTATTCCACTTACTCACAGGCTCAACCATGCTCGGCGCATTCTTCCTTGCCACAGATTATTCTTCCTCACCGAATACGTGTGTTAATATGATAATTTATGGTTTAGCAGGAGGAATTCTTGTAATACTCATACGCACATTCGGCATCTATACCGACGGCGTACCTTTCGTAATATTATTGATAAATCTTATCATGCCGCTTTTAGAGGGCAAGAAAAGAAAAACATTGGTATTGGAGTAGAGTTATGGTTGCTATGATAAAAATGGTTGTCGTTCTATCGATGATTTGTGCGTTGAGCGGCTTTGCTTTATCCTATCTCAAGATGGCTACAGCCGAGAGCATTGAAAATCAGGTTCTCACCTTTGTGCAAAGTCCTGCTATTGTAAGCGTGTTTCCTTATGCAGAAAATGACCCGCTTGCAGAAAGACAAAGATTCGCTCTTTCAGACGGAACTGAAGTAATGGTTTTTCCCTATATGCAAGGCGGAAAACTTGTGGGGGTTGCAATTGAAAATTTCGGTACAGGTTATGCCGGAGATCTTGGCGTAATGGTTGGCTTTAATGTGGAAAACGATAACCTTATAGGTATCGGTATCACATTAACAAAAGAAACACCCGGCTTTGGTTCAAGAGTTGGCGAAGAAAGCTATACAAGCAAATTTGCCGATATTCCCAGTGCAAATATAGCGCTTACCTCTGATGGTGGCACTATTGACGCTCTTGCCGGAGCCACAGTATCTTCCACCGCTGCGGTTGTTGCCATTCAAGCCGCAACTGCTGATTATATGGCTCTTAAAGATCAAATTCTTGCGACATGGAATTAGGAGGAAATATGCAAAATCTTTGGAAAGTTTTTAGTAAAGGTTTATGGGCGGAGCTTCCTCCGTTTCGCTTGCTTTTGGGGCTTTGCCCTACGCTTGCGGTAACCACATCCGCAGAAAATGGGCTTGGTATGGGAGCGGCGGTTATATTTGTTATCACACTTTCAAATATGATTATCTCTGCTGTACGTAATATAATCCCTAAAAAAGTACGTGTTCCTTGCTTTATTGCTATTTCTGCAACCTTGGTTGTTGCCGTTGAGCTTTTGATGCAAGCCTATATGTATCCACTCTATTTACAGCTTGGCATCTTTGTACCCCTTATTGTTGTGAACTGTCTTATTCTGGGCAGAGCAGAAGCATTTGCTTATAAAAATCCTGTGCTTCCATCCATTGCAGACGGTTTAGGGATGGGAATAGGCTTTGCGGCTTCTTTAACATTCCTTGGCGGTTTGCGCGAACTCCTCGGTACAGGCGCACTTTTTGGCACACAAATATTCGGCGACTGGTATGAGCCGCTTGTTGTTATGGTTGAAGCTCCCGGTGCGTTTATCGGACTGGGCTTAATTTTAGCACTCATGAACCTTATCAACATCATTCAAGCAAAGCGTAAAGGCTTGGAAGAGCCGGAACCAATTGCCGCAGGCTGTGCTTCATGTATGAATTGTGCATCATTGTTACCGAAGAAATAGCAAAAAGAGAGACGAACTATGGATATTTTTCAACTTTTTATATCAGCAATATTTGTAAACAATATTGTTTTGGCGCAATACTTAGGTAACTGCCCCTATCTTGGTTGTTCCAAGGAAAAAAGCGTTGCTTACGGTATGAGTGGAGCTGTTGTGTTTGTTACAATCATGGCAGTATTATTCACATGGCTTTTGTCGGAATTCTTTTTACGTCCTTTTAACTTGGAATATTTACAAACAATTTTCTTCATCTTGGTCATTGCTTCATTGGTGCAATTTGTAGAAATGTTCCTCAAGAAAATGATACCTCCTTTGTATAACTCATTAGGTATCTTCCTTCCGCTTATCACAACCAACTGTGCTGTTATGGGTATTGCCCTTCTTGTTCAGCGTGAAAGCTACGGGCTTGTAATGGCGCTTACATACGCTTTGGCTTCAAGCCTTGGTTTTGTGCTTGCCTTGGTGCTTTTAGCCGGTATTCGTGAACGACTGGTTGCATGCAGAGTACCAAAATCATTGTCAGGCACACCCATCGGGCTTATTATGGCAGGGTTGATGTCGCTTTCATTTATGGCATTTAAAGGCATGATATAAGGAAGGACGGTAAAGACTATGTTTGAATCTATTTTAATATTATTCGGTGTAGGCTTTGTTGCCGCACTCATATTGGCGATAGCTTCCAAGGTATTTTATGTTGAGGAAGATCCACGTGTTGAAGCTGTTCTTGATGCACTTCCTGGTGCAAACTGTGGCGGTTGTGGCTATGCAGG
>CAYJPB010000043.1:11201-16544 GCA_964371955.1 uncultured Desulfovibrionaceae bacterium
TCAAACCCATCTGTAGATGCTAATCTTTGCGTTGCAGGCGGTGCAGAAACAACAATTGCTGTGGGAGCGCTAACCGGTAAAGCAGTGACTGAATCCGATCCGCTTGTGTCTGTAAGACGTTGTGAAAAGATTGAAGGTAAGGTTGGCGTTCGCTTTCATTACCATGGATTATATTCCTGTGCAGCTGCTGCAAGCTTGGGTTCAGGCTTAGGGGTAGACGAGTGCCCCTATTCTTGCCTTGGTTTGGGCGATTGTGTAAAGACATGCCCCTTCGGCGCTTTGGAAATAACAGACAATATGGTTATCGTGAACGGAAACCTTTGTACGGGATGTGGCAAATGCACAAGCGCTTGCCCACGTCAGATACTTGAATTAACTCCAAAACGTGCGCGTGTTATGATTTTTTGCTCAACAAAGCAAAAAGCAAAACAAGTTACGGATGTGTGTGGCGTTGGCTGTATTTCTTGTACATTATGTGTGAAGAAATGTCCGGCGGAGGCCGTGCGTATGGAAGACAATATTGTTCGTATAGATCACCAAAAATGTTTAGCTTATGGAGAGTCATGCGAAGAAATATGTGTAAAATCATGCAAGCGTAACATTTTTAAATCATTATGCACAGATACATGTAAAGAAGAAAACAAAGAAGTTGTTGCCGAAGATAACAGCGATATTACACAAGAAGTTGTTGCGTAACAGCAGAAGGAATACATAAAAACATGAAATCAAGAAGAGATTTTTTAAAGACAGGCATTTTCACATGTGCTCTTGCTTCCTTGCCAACATTTTTTGTTAAAAATTCACAGGCAAGCGAAAATGAAATTGTAAGGCAAACACATTTCGCAATGGGAACAATTGTCACTTACACGATCAGTCAAACTCCACATGACTTAGCGTATGAAGCAATAGCAAAAGCTCATGCAGAAATGGTACGCTTGGAAAAGATTTTTTCCAGACACGACACTGCCTCTGCTCTTTCTATTCTCAATGCACAAGGACGTTTGACAGACGTTCCACATGAATTGTCACACGTTCTGCTCAGAAGTATTGAAATTGCAAGAAACACAAGCGAAGTTTATAATCCGACAGTTAAACCTCTCTTAGATTTGTTTGAAGCGCATCAAAACCCTGCACAAACAGCTACACACATTGCAGAATCAGAAATAGCACACGCAAGAGAATTAGTACAACTGTCTGACTTGAAGCTCAGTAACAATACTATTGAACTGACTCGTCAAGGAATGGGAATTACACTTGATTCTATCGCAAAGGGCTATATCATAGATCAAGTCTCTGCAATGCTTACTTCAATGAGTGTGCAAAATCATGTGATTAATGCAGGTGGAGATGTTCTGGCAAAGGGAAGAAAATCTGCGGATACACAGTGGACTGTAGGCATAGAAAACCCTGAAAATACTGCGCAAGTTCTCACTTCTTTCGCTATGGAAAATCAAGCCCTTGCAACTTCAGGCTCTTACCAAAAGTATTATGATGCACAAGCCACACGTCATCATATTATCGATCCTCTTCTTGGACAAAGCCCTCAAATGCTTACTGTTTCTTGCAAGGCAGATTCAGCTATGAATGCCGATGCGTACGCAACTGTATGTGCTTTGTTGCCACAATCCAGCTATTCGACTTATCGAGTATAGCAAGGTATACAACCGACAATGAGCGGATTATACTATATAATAGGTGCTTCCGGTGTGGGTAAAGATACGCTTTTATCCACACTGCAAAGCACATTGAATGAAAAAAAATATGTCTTTATGAAAAGATATATTACGCGTGACCCCTCAAAAATTTCACAAAAAGGGGTAAACGAAGATTATCATTATATTTCTAATGAAGAATTTTTACAAAAGAAAAAGAACGGCTTCTTTGCCTTCTCGTGGCATAGTCACAATAATTATTACGGAATTTCCAAAAAAATTGAAGACGAATTGAAAGCAGGTAAAACAATTTTTGTCAACGGTTCGCGCGAATATCTTCCCCTAGCAAAACAGCTTTACCCCAATCTCACACCTGTTTTAATTGAAGTAAAGCCGGAAATTCTTAAGAAAAGACTTTTATTGCGCGGCAGAGAAGCCGGCAAAGAGTTGCAAGGCAGGATACATCAAGCGAATATCTGTGTTGAGGGTGAATGTATACGCCTAGACAATTCAGGAAATCTTGAAGATTTTATTAAGTCTGCCATTATAAAACTTAAGCTTGAACGTTAGAGTGTACTTAATGAGTTTTAAGTACACTCTAAAGATACAATTCTAAACAAATAATTCTACAAATTTAAATTCCAATGTATCCACAAGCCCGCAATTTGTGAGTCTCAACTCAGGCAAGCAAGCAAGAGGAAGAAGTGCCATCGTCATAAAGGGCGATTGCAAATCGCAACCCAAAGTTTTCCATGCCTCGTCAAGCTTTGCCACACGTTCCGCAACTACGTGCACACTGTCTTCACTCATCAAACCGGCAATTTCCAGTGGATTGAGCGCAATAACTTTTTTATCAAGCACAGCAACCATACCGCCGCCACAATCTGCGAGTGTTTGTGCGGCAAGAAGCATATCTTCATCGTTCACACCCACAACCATGAGGTTATGCGCATCGTGTGCAACGGTAGAAGCAACAGCACCACGCTTGATTTGCAAGCCTTTCACAAAGCCTGCACCGCGAGTTCCGCTTTTTGTGTGGCGATCGAAAACAAGCATTTTCGCAATATCTTGTGTGACATCTGCACGCACTGAACCCTCTTGCACAGGTAATTCTTCGATTAAGTGTTTTGTCATTACATTTGCTTCAAAGATCTGCATAACACGAGTTTTGATAGAAGAAGCAGAATAGTTTTCAGGTGCGTCGATGCGCATATCGTCAAGTGTCAATGCTTTTGGTAAATGCACTGTGTTTTTTGCCCAATCAGGATATTCTGTGCGGTTGAGCTCAACAAGCATTTTTCCTTTGCTCGCAACATGCACGCCGTTATAGAAAACTTCGTCGACAGTTACTTTGTCGAGGTCTGAAATAACAACCATATCAGCAAATTTTGAGGGAGCAACAGAACCTATATCCGCACTTTTATTGTAGCACATGGCACAGTTTATGGTAACCATTTGGATAGCGCGAACAGGGTCAAGCTTTTCAGCTATGGCACGAGAAGCAATATAGTCCAAATGCCCATGATTGAGGAGCGTATGCGGATGACAATCATCACTGACAAGATTGAAAAAGCGAGAATCCACTTCATTTTCCGTCACGGCACGTATGGTTTCTTTCACGTCTTGCCATGCTGAACCCTCACGCATTTGCGAATACATACCCATACGCGCGCGCGCCAATGAATCTTCCTTTGTGGTAGATTCATGGCAGGCACAAATGCCGCTTGCAACATAGGCATTAAGCCCCTTATCAAGATCGGGGTGTGAATAATGCCCTGTGGCTACTTTATTATTTACATACGTGACTTCAAGCTTTTTATGCGTATTTTCATCACTGTAAATAATACCGGGGAAGTTCATCATTTCACCAAGCCCAACAAATTCTTCCATTTGCATAGCTTTTTCTATATCGTCCACATCAAAGCTTGCGCCTGTAAATTCAAAACCCGGCACAGCAGGAACACAAGAAGGCACAACGCCAAAAATATCAATCGGCAAATGCTTCCCTTCTTCTGCCATAAGCTTCACACCTTTAAGTCCGAGAACATTCCCTATTTCGTGCGGATCCATAAAAATACCCGTTGTTCCGTGTGGCACAACAGCCTTTGCGTATTCGTGCACACTTATCATACTGCTTTCTACATGGATATGCCCATCAAGAAAACCCGGTGCGAGGTACTTATTTTCGATGTCGTGCACTTTGGTGTTTTCACCTATGCAATGGTTCGCATCGTGCCCAACATAGGCAATACGCCCCTTATAGCAGGCAACGCTGATATTCGGAAGAATTTCCGCCGTGTTCACATTTATCAATTGCGCATTAATAATCACGGTATCGGCTGGAATTGTGCCCATTGCGACTTGAGAAAGCTCGCGTGAGAGCGATTGAATTGATTTTCTTTCAAACATACTCATAAGTTCATCCTTACTGAAGTGTAAAAAAAGGGCAAAAATGCCCTTATTTCACTGTTATATAATTGTATTCTTAGCCGCCGCAGTTTGAACCGCAACCTTCTGAAGAACCACAATTGGAACCGGAGTTTGCAAATGGTTTTACTGGTTCAAGAACAAATCCCATATAGGACACATCAAGGTTTACACCTTCAATGTCTTTCAAGAGGTCTTGATTAATGCAGAATGTGAAATCATTTTGTTCAATAACGGTATCGTCATCTAATGGCTCATCCAGAGCCAAAGCCAAACGTGGCCCACGTCAGCCGCCGGGTGCCAAGTAAATACGAATAGGTTGTTTTTCCTTGCCTTCAAAGAAAGCAGCGAGCTCTTTAACAGCTCCTTCTGATATTTGCAACATGTTGCCTCCGAATCTAATTTCATAGATAAATTTAATTTAAAATTAAGTAAGCCCAAAAAAGCTATTCGTCAAGTCTTGAAAAAAATTAAAATTAATTTTCTTTAACCGTCTAATAACACATATTTTTTTACGTCTTTATTGCAACATACAAGTGCGCAATACCGAATGTAAGCTTCTTATGCAGAATAAAATCAAAGCCTGCATTTGCAATTTCAGTACAAAAATCAGGCGCTTGGGGAAAATCTTTTATGGATTGCGCCAGATATTTATACGCATCATCGTCTTTTGTGATAAGTTTTGCAATTTTCGGCATAATAACTTCAAGATACCAATGATACAAAGCCCCCAACCATTTGGGTTTTGTAATCGGTGAAAATTCAAGCACGCACAATTGTCCGCCCTTTGCAAGTACTCTATTCATCTCACAAAGTGCCTTATGCCTGTCAATCACATTTCTTATGCCAAAAGCAATTGTTGCGGCATCAAAGCTATTATCCTCATAAGGAATTTCTTGCGCGTCGATATACTGCGTTTTAATCTGCTCTTTTTGCGCGGATTTAATTTTCTTCTTGCCCACTTCCAGCATTTCTACCGCTATATCGCCTGCAATCACCTCACTGTCCTTAAACTTCTTTGCAAGTGCAATGCTCACATCAAGCGTGCCCGCCGCCATATCCAACAACCTTTTATTAGGTCCTGTGAAAATACTGTGTATCATGCGATAACGCCAATAGTAATCCGCACCAAAGCTCAAAGTGTGATTCAGTAAATCATAGTGCTTGCTGATGGCATTAAATTCTATCATAAATTTTCCTTATTTTGGATTTCTTGAGAGGGGGGAAACCATGTTTTTTGAAAAAAATAAGGTTTCCCCCCTCT
>CAYJPB010000044.1:0-16305 GCA_964371955.1 uncultured Desulfovibrionaceae bacterium
TTCGCCGACAAGACGTACACGACGGTTACCGAGATGGTCGATATCGTCTGCCGGTCCGTGTGTGTCTTTAAGGTTTACAAGCACTTTTAAAGCTTGAAGTATATCGTTATCGGTGAGCGTGCGCAATTGATTTTCGGCATGGTTGAGCCCTAATCTTTGATTGAGTTTGTAACGCCCAACAGGTGATAAATCATAATATTCATTGCTACGGAAAATATTTTCAAAGAATGTTGCCGCAATTTCGGGAGTTGGAGGAGAAGAGGGGCGTAAGCGACGATAAATTTCTTCTTGTGCTTTTTCCAAGGTTGTTGTTTTGTCAAGTACCAATGTATCGCGGATTGATGAAGAAGTGTCTGAACCTCTTGTATGTAAAACAGATAATTGTCTTACGCCAAGAGCGTGCAATTTTTCAACAAGTATTGATGTAACTTCGTCGGCGGCAAGTGCAATAACTTCGCCTGTATTTGGGTCGTAAATATCATCGGCAAGGAAAAGCCCGTACACATAATCGGGAGAAACTTCAATCTTGCTTAAGCCGGCTTCACCGATAAGGCGCCACATACGTTTATTGATGGGCTTGCCTTCTTTGGCAATAATTTCACCTTTCTTATCCATAATATTGGTATAAGCAGGATCTTTTTTATACATAGCATCAAATTCTTCTTTTTCTTTGGGAAGAATCCAATACACATGTCCGTCGGCTGAAAGTTCATATTCTTCTTTTTTGTAGAAATAATTTAAGATGTCGGTATTTGTCATACCCATAGCTTTGAGAAGAATTGTGACAGGCATTTTACGGCGTCTGTCGATACGAACGTAGAGGATGTCTTTGTGATCGAAATCAAAATCAAGCCAAGAACCGCGCATTGGAATGACACGAGAAGAATAGAGCACTTTACGTGATGTATGTGTTTTACCGCTGTCGTGCTCAAAAATAAGACCGGGTGAGCGTTGGAGCTGGTTCACGATAACACGTTCTGTTCCGTTCACAATAAATGTGCCTTTTTCAGTCATCAAAGGAAGTGTTCCAAAGTAAATATCTTGTTCCTTGATTGCTTGAATTGTGCGCGCCTCGGTTGCTTCATCAACTTCATAAACAACAAGACGCACTCTCAAACGTAAAGGGGCTTCGTATGTAAGCCCTTTTGAAAGACATTCCGCTTGATCGTATTTCGGTTCGCTGATTTCATATTCTACAAATTCTAAACTTGCAGTACGGTTAAAGTCTTCAATAGGAAATACTGAACGGAAAACACCTTCAAGACCTATGTCGGTGTCACGTTCAACTTTGCCTTCTTGCAAGAAATGTTTGTACGATTCTACTTGTAGATTCAAAAGGTGGGGAACGGGTAATGATACTTGAATTTTGCCAAATTGTTTTTTAAATTCAGTCATGCTCTACCTCTGCAAAAATTTTGCAATTAAAGTGTCAATCTCAAAAAGATTTAAAACCAATAGCAAAGACCAACCGTCATAGTTGTCTTTGCTATAAATATCTATATTATTTCATATGTTTATACAATGCTTTGGCCTTCTAAGCACTCGCGGTTAACAATAAGATTTGCAACTATATGTGAGAATTAAATAAAAATCAAGCTTTTTAATGGCATTTTTAAAATTTTTTTTAAATAAGCATTGAATATGTTCATAGAACTTGCTTTTATAAATAAAACGCTACTTTCTAATAGACCAGATAATAAATTTATGAGCATCTGCAAAGTTCACTGCTTTTTCTCTGTCAAAGAAAAGTGTTTTGTCTGCTTCAATAATAAGTGCTACATACCCGCTTTCTATGAGATTTTCAATTGTTTTCAAGCCCACACTCGGTAAATCTGCTCTTTCATCCTGCCCCTCTTTGAGCAATTTTACAAGGATATTAGGCGTTTTTCTTCCTTTAAGAAGATTACCGCCTCTTTGAATTGTGGCATCCGTTCCTTCAATACATTCAACGGCAACCACCATTTGATTGTTCACAACAAGGCTTTGCCCAATATCGAGTGTGCCGAGTGTCTGCATAATGCCGAGCGCATATTCTTTGTTTTCCTTGATATATGTATCCGGCTGTTTCTTTGTAAGAATGCCTTCAGGCGCAAGCAGTGAGGGAAGAAGCTTTGCCGCGGAAACTATATGAAGCCCCTCGCTTTCAAGAAGATTCATAACACCTTTAAGTAAGGCGTCATCACCTTTATCTTTGAGCGTAAACAAGAGTTTTGCCGCAAGTAAGTCGGGGCGAATATCTGTGACTTTTGGTTTGTTGATTGCGCCGGCAAGGCAAACTTCACTGATATTGTTTGCGGTAAAAAACTTTATTGCTTTTGCGAATTGCCCAATGTGAATGTGTTCAAATGCATCTGCCATATCCAGAGTTTCTTGATCGGTATGTCCGTGAAAACCACAGACATATGCTTTTACACCATTCTTTCTTGCTTCATCAATAAGAATACGGGGCAAAGCCCCTCCTCCGGCAAGTATTCCAAGTTTTTGTTGCATAGTGACCTTTATTTTTTTAGGAAAGGGAAACCATGCCATGAAAGATATTATCTTTCCGACACGTTTCCCCTATATTGATTTATAAATTATTTTATGTGTATAGAATCTGTACTGATGTATTATTCTATAACAATAGTACCACTTATATCGTGCGCTTGGAAGCGTGTGTCGTACATTGAGGTTGCATACACGGCAGGCAAGACAAATGTTCCTTTATTCACGGCACGAAGTTGATACGTGAACGTACTTTCTGTGGTGCTGAGAGTTGTGAAGAAGAGTGCTCTGTCTTCACGAATTTCAAGATGATCGGCACTATAGGCTGAGGTTATTGGTGAGCCGTATTCATCGAGTACAGGTTCAAAGCCGCCGGCAATCAAATCTTGGATAACAATGTCTTCAAGAGTGCCACCGTGAGCGTTAGCTGTGATTTGCACGGTAACTATGTCGCCGATAGCCACTTCCGTCACAGGTTGATTTTCTCCGTTAAGGATTACTTTCTCAATTTCCAATCCGTCTGATACACTGCGAGTCGGAGCTTCAACGCTGTAACCGCCGTTTGTGAGTTGATAGAAGAGGGTGTTGTTGTTGAGATCATGAATACTGAATGTTTTGCAGAATGGAGAAGAAATATTCAGAGAAAGGTTTCCGACTTGAGTGATAGGCGCATTTTCATTATCACATGATATGAGCCCACGTTGTAATTGCGGGGCATCTTCATGCATGCCGATAAGCCACAAAGCTTGTAACATTTGCGAAGCGGAGAATGTGGAATAGCCTCGATTGAATACATCAATGCTTGTTGCAACCATTTCATTTATCTCGTCATTTGACAAGTCATCTGCAAAGGAATAAGCAACAACGCGCATATAAAGGGCTTGTACTGCAAGCGCGTCAAGATAGGAAGAACGTTCGAAGTTTACAAAATCGAAGCTGAAATTGTCAATAATTTCTTGACCTTCAGGCATGTGTAATAAGTCAAGCGTGCCGGCAAGGAAGACGGCTGTTATATCGTTTTCCCAACCTGCGAATTGTGAAGTATTGCCTGAATTATTATTGTTATTTCTGTTTTCATCTTTTCCGCTGCCTGCTTGTTGTCTTTGAGAATTTTCTAAGCGCGTGAGCAAGTTTTCAGTGTATTGTGTTGTGACAGTGCCCTCACGAGTGAGTACCCAAATGGCATACGCTGTAACACGGGCTTCTTCAAGATTACTTGGGTTTCTTACTGCAAGATTACGTATGCTGTCGAACACTCTGTCTTCAAGATCTACAGGGGGATTAAAGCCTGCCTTACGCATGGAAAGGAGGAAATCACCTGCATAAACTGTCAACAATTCGTTCGCGTAATAGCTTGAAGGCCAAGGCGCAACGCCCTCTCCGTACACAAAGGAAGAACTGATGGCATAAAGTGCATTATTGATAGATGCTCTTGCCATTTCTTCGGCTTGTGCGGGATCGGCTTCATCGCCATAAAGTAATGTGGGTTCAGAATTAAGCATAACATAAGGCATTGCTCTGCTTATTAATTGTTCTGTACAGCCGAAAGAGTATTTTTCCAAGAAGTTGACCATAGCTTGAATGTAAGGAATAGGGGCATAAGAAACGCTTAATTCATGCAATGCATTGTATGGATAGACTTCTCGTGGGAATGAAAATTCCATCGGTCTGCTTGTTGAGCCAAGGATAAGGTCTGTCATATACGGCGTGCTTGGGCGAATTGAAAGAGAAACGCTTCTTCTGTATTCTTCCGCATCATTCCATGCGCGTAGGGTGACAGTTGCTTCGCCGAGATGATCATAAATTCCAAGCGAGATTGGTAAAACAATTTCTTCATTGGCTTCTAAGATTATGGATTGCGGAATACTTCCACTAAGCCCAACTCCGTTTGAAAGGAGAAGTTCAAGATTGTACTCAACAGCTTCATCTGTAGTATTTGCTATCATCACTGAAGAATCAAGCATATCTCCCGGATTTGCCATAACAGGAATTTGTGGATTTATGATAAGATCTTTACGGACAATAGTATTACTTTGGGTTGAGCCGAAAGAGTCATCGTTCACAGCAACCGCCATAACGCGGATATCGCCGTTATAATAGTCGGGAACATCAAAGTTTACAGTTGTTCCATCTGAATCAACATCAACAATGCCTGACCAATACACAATCGGCGGTTCCGCTTTACGTTGGAATGGGTTCAAGAATTGATCTGCCGCACGGTTTGCCATAAGTTCCATACCACCGCCGTATGCCGATTCATACATTGCGTTTTGTATAGCTCTTTGTCCGTCAAGTTCAGCCATAAGCAAGTCTGCAAGTTGAGAAGTGCGCACTTCCAAAGCTCTGTCTTCCAAGAAATAGCGTATGGGTGAGGGTGTTTCAAAGCTTGTGAGTTGGAGTATGCCTTCATCAACAGCAAAGATAATCGCTTTTCCGTCTCTGTCGGAAGTGAGTGTTACTTCAATACTATTTTCTGAAGAATACACTTCAGGCACTTCAATTTCGAGTTGCATTTCTTTTTCAGAAATGTTTACCATCACAGGTTCTACATTGAAAGCAAGCGGTGAAAGATAAATATCTTCTGATTCCATGCTTTTCACATAATAGATAACAACATAGGCCTTACCTTCATAATCATCAGGAATTTCAAGCTCTTGAACGCTTTCGCCTGCTTGTGTGTCAAACCATGTATGGCTCAAAACGGTGTCTGATTCAAGTGTGATAAGCCCAAAACCGTCGTAAGGAGTGGAGAGCGCCACGTCAATGGTATCACCTGCGGCATAGTCGCTTTCTTCAATAGTCATCAATAATGTACTTGGCACTGTGTATTGATCGACGGCAACTTCGCTTCCGACAACTTGGTACGGAATACTTGCGATAGGCACATCCATACCCTCGGCATACACGGTGAGCACAAAATCGCCCACGACATCGGTGGGGATATCCCAATAAATTTTTCCGTCTGAACTTTCAAGAACTGTGCTTTCTATTTCTTCGGGAGTGAGGATATTTTGATAAGAATATTGGTTGTTAAAATTACTTACAAGACTTCTTACATACATATTTTCTGAAAGGGTGAATGTATATTCAAAATCTTCGACGGTATCGAGATTTGAATCGATGGTAATAATTTCAAGCTGTCCATCTCGTCCTTGTGGGATATAGTTCAAATCGGTGACATCGCCTTGAGTTTTGTAACCAAGCAAGGTTTCGGCAGGTGAGAGGAGCACGTTTAATTGTGTACTTACTGCTCGCCCGCCGTTAGGTTCAAAGCCTTCAACATAGACGGTGGCCGAATAGGAACCTCTGTCTAAAGAAGAGAAATCATAGTTAATTGTTGTGTTTGCATGCCCGTCGGCATCTGTGAGAAGTGTGGGTAAATTATAGTCGAAGTAGGCATAATCGCCTGAGTAAGGATCGTTGAAAGTGTAACTGCTGTAGGCATCGAAATAGATATTGGAGCGTAAAAATTCAATTCGTCCTTCAACTCTTCTGTTTTGTGCGCCTGTGCCGTAAAGGTTGTCGAGTTGAATATCGAGTTCAAAGGAGCTTTCGTCATTGATGACGTACCATCCCTCAGTTTTTTCAGGCAATAATTCAACTTCAAGCGCGAGTGTATCGGGTTTAAATTCTTCGACGCTCACACTTGTAGAGCCGATGATTTGGTTATTACTCAATATATCAAGGCGATACATACCTGTTGAGGAAGAAGCACTTGACTGCCATGAGAATGTATGCATGCCATAATCTTCTTCTGAAAGTGTATAATTTTCATCAAAGATTTTTACATTTTGCGGATCGTACAGCACGGCACGTAAAGGCATTTCATCGGGTAAACTATTGTCGCTGTTACGCACAATTGCGCTGAAATTCAACATATCTGACGGACGGAAAATTCCTCTTTCCGCAAAAACAAAGGCTTGTAATGTGCTGAGTGAATTCATTCTTCCTTGCACATCGTAAGAACTTGTTTCGATATAACGTGCGCTGTCTTGCATAGTAATAAAGGAATAATCATCACTGCGTTCGTGGTGCGCAAGTAATACTGTCGGATTTTGTGCGCCTGAGTAATTGTTGACAGAAGGGAGATTTGCAAACCCGTCTCTGTCGGTTTCGGCTTCCGCAATGGGCATGCCGTTCACACCGATAATTTGTAGCTCAACATCTGATAGAGGTTCGCCCTCGCTCATAGAATACGCAAAAACTTGGCGTGCGCCGTTAGAATCGGTCTTCACAATCAAACCGATATCGGTGATAAGGACTAATCTTTCTGCAAAATACACTTCTTCGTCGCCTTGCATGCCGACGAGCTTCAAGTTGATAATGCCACCGGTTTGCGCATCGCTTTCTTCAAGTAAGTCAGACATATCAAGAGCAATAACTTCTGATGCAGCCTGTCCCACGCCGTCAACAGTAATCGTGCCTGAAACAACTTCACTCAAAGGATAATAGTCAACATTGCTGTAATTGTTAAAAACATCGCTGTTTTCATTCACAAGCATTGCAAGGTATGGTACACGCACTTTTTGTGCTTCCCATCTGAGGCTTTCAATTTGGCTTGTTTGCAGATAGAGCGTGCGTTCACCCTCGAGATTGAGGATATTACCGTTTTGCAAGAAAGAAATATTAGGATAAAATTCATCGGCATATAAAACAAAATGCTTGTCTTCGCTCATAGTTATGCCTGAACTTGAAGGCATGCCGCTTTGCACATCAACCACAAAATATCTTTCAGGCTGAGCTTCTACAAGGAAAGAATGTGTTGTGCTTGCAGTATTTGGAGCGCTTGCAAGCGTGAAAGAAATTTCTTCTTCTCTTACAACATTTTCTGAATATTCCCACTGATAAGGAGTGCGCGCTTCTTCGGTATTCATCAAAGGTAGAGAATATATTTGCATATTTTGCGCCAATTCTTCAGCCGTAATTTGTAAAGAAGTGTTGACTGTAAGCAAATATTCTTTTGCCAAGTCGGCATTGTATTGCTGGTAAACAAACATATTTTCAACTGTGAAAATACTGTCTATACCGGGAATATTGACATTTTCAACCATGCTGTCTGCAACAATATCTCCACCGTCGTTGCCATATACTTTCATACCGAGGATTGTGAGTTCGGCAATTTCAACTTCTTGAGGTAATTCAAGAATAGGATATACAATATTTACATGTGTGTCGTTTCGAGACCATGTAAGTTCGGGACTACCAAAGCGCATAGCAGAGCCACTGTTTTGCGCTTCAAAGTTTAAGGAGTTTAGAAAAGCATCTTTATCTTCAACAGGATACAAGAAATTTATTGCGAATGAAACAATATGTCCTGCCCTTGGGGCGGGGTCAATCATAACTTCTTGTGATGAAATTTTTGCCGCTTGGGGCGGAGTTGTCATTGCGAATTGAGGGAGATATCCACTCTCTGTGTTTTCACCGAAAAGGTCAACAGGGAACTCAACATACACTTCTTGATTAGGTTCCCAATGCTCGCCTTCGTCAAAAATAAAGCTTACATAGTTTGGTGAAGTCCACTTCCATGAGCCTTCAAGGTTAGGAGTCATGACGATGGAATCAACTGTCATACCGATAACGCCGTTATTTGTTGCGCATAGCGTATACCAGTTACTGTCTCCGTAATGCTCTCTACAGAGTTCTTCGTCAACTTCATTATAGATTGAAAGCTGATCGTTGTAATCGAGTACAGTCTTATAATAAAAATCAATATACTTAGTGTTTGCATACGCATCTGCACATATTGTAAAAAAAACGGAACTTATAAGGCAAGCAAATAAAAATAATTTTTTCATTAATGTGACTCCTTTCTGTTTAGCTAAAAATCTCATAATGCAAATTTATTGTCAAGTTTTTTGTCAGAATGGATTTGGTAGTGGATATGTATTTTGCATGCTTTATTTATTGTTTATTAGCTCTTATTTAGCATAGAGTTTTTGAATATGTTCAATAAGAGGAGAAACATACGGTCTCCTCTATTTAATGCTATAATGTTTATAAAAACTTGTGTTGTTATTTTAATTCGTCAAGTTGCTATTTTTTAGGATTTGCACGATAGATTTTTCATAAATAAAAACCCCCTCCGTCTAAGAACGATAGGGGGTGAAAATTTAATAAATGATTATTAGTTGATACAAACTTTTTTTAGCAAATCTTCAAATTCTTCAACAGTAATTTCGTCGCGATGTTTTCCAATTTGCCAATAATCAGTATTAATTTCAATAACAGGTGTTCTGTGGGTGAGCCCCATTCTGCTGAGCAGAGGGGGTTCAGAATTAATTCTGATAGTTGCTTTCACTTGACAATTTTTTAATGCTGCGCTCAAATTGTGGTGAAGCAGATTAATTCTGGTGCAATTTTCATCCCAAATAATTATTTCAGCCATAAGTAAATCCTTTGCCGAATTATGAACGGATATATTTTTCAGCTTCTAAAGCTGCAATTGTTCCGTCTCCCATGGCGGTTGTAATTTGACGATATTTTTTCACTGTAACGTCACCGGCGGCAAACACTCCCGGAATTTTTGTATGCATAAGTTCGTCAGAGATGAGGTAGCCTTTATCCATATCGAGCTTATCTGTAAAAATTTCTGTAAGTGGTTTTTGTCCGATAAACACGAAAATACCATCGATTTCTTCTTGAACTACGGCACCGGTTTCAGTGTTTTCAAGGTGTACACGTCCTTTACCGTTTTCAAGTTCGTCAATTTGTACAATCTTTGTGCTTGTGCTTACTTTTACTTTTCCAGTTGCTTTTGCGGCATCTTGTGTTGCTTGAGCGGCAATACATTGTGGGAAAATTTCAAGAATATGCACAGAGTTTACGCCCAAGTCGCAAAGGAAGAGGGTTTCGTCAAAGCCGGCATTTCCGCCACCGACAACAATAACATCTTTCCCTTTGTAAGGAGTTCCGTCACAAATTGCGCAGTAGTGAACGCGTTCCCATTCTCCGCCTTTTTCAGGAGCGAGAGGAAGAGCGATTGGTTTTCTACCGGTTGCAACAATCATGGCTTTTGCGCCGTATACATCACCCATTGAAGTAGTAGCGGTTTTGATATCACCGTCTAAATCGACAGATTCAACTTCGTCAACTTCAATGATAGTAACGCCTAATGATTCAACATGATCGCGTGCTTTTTCCATAAGTTCAATACCGTGTATTGTTTTGTATGAAGGCACGTTTTCAACAGTGTGTGTCCAGTTAACCAAACCACCGCATACTTCTTTTTCAAGAATACATACTGAGAGGTTTGTTCTTGCTGCATAGATAGCGGCTGTCATACCTGTAATACCGCCACCGATGATAAGAAGATCGAATTTTTCCATTCTTCTCACCTATGCCTTAGCGTAGAAGTCAACAAGTTCGTGAGGTTTCATAACGCCAACGTGCATTGCTTTCTTTTCGCCGCCTTTGATAGCGATGATTGTAGGAACTCTTTCAGCGCCGAATTTTTCAAGTAAAGGAGCATCAAGTTCACTGTCGATTGAAGCGATAGCTATGCTTGGATCTTGTTCACTTACTTTTGCAAGAACTTTACCCATAACTTTACACATTGGGCATAAAGTTTTGTGGAAAATTATAATTCCGTTATTGTTTGCTACAAAATCATCCACATCAGCCGCTGTAAGATTTTTAATTCCTTCTAACATAATTCATCCTTCCTTTTTTATATACTTATCGCATTGCAATTGCTTTACGGAAAATAAGTTTACCGTCGGGCTTTTGCGCAATAGGTTTGAAATTATCAACTACTTTTTCACCGCGTAAGAATACATGCTTGGGGAAACCTTGCAGTTCCATGCCTTCGTATGGGCTGTAATCACATGCATCAAATAAGTCATCTTTTGTTATTGTTTTCTTGTGGTTAGGGTCAAAAATCACAATATCTGCGTCTGTTCCTGCTTCAATGCGTCCTTTTGAGCGCAAACCTGCAATTCTTGTTACGTGTGTTGCAGTAATTTCAACAAGTTTGTTTATAGTGATTTTATCTTGTAATACACCAAAAGTATGCAAAAGAGAGAGGCGGAACTGAGCACCCGGAATTCCGGCAGGTACATCAAAGATATTGTCTTTTTTGGTTAACTTATGTGAAAGATCCATACCGTAATGAGCGGAAACAATACAGTGTATAATGCCTTCGCTTATTCCCTTCCACAAAGCATCGACATCTGATTTTTTGCGAAGAGGGGGGTGTACACAGTATTTGTAGGTTTCTTCGTCAAAATTTTGGTTGCTTAGGTATTTATCTTCGGTGAGGCACAGATAGTGCGGGCTTGTAAATACAGTAATGGGTAAACCTTCATTCACTTGCGAAAAGAGAATTTTTACGGATTCTTTTGCGGTAACAGTGTTGAGGGCAATTGTCAAACCGCCGGCACGTGCTAAATTGCTCAAGCGTATAACCGCTTCGCTTTCAGTCCACGCGGGGCGAGAAGTGGCCAGCGCAAATGGTGCATTACGTTTTTTTGATGTGTGCAAATCTTCAAAAAGAGAAATCGGCGCATCGCTTTCGCAGTGAACTAAGCCAATGCCGCCGTATGGAGTGTAATAATAAAGTTGTTTGAGAAGGTCTTTATCGTTAAGAGCTTCATCGCCACACATGGAGGCAACAAATGAGGGAAAACCGTTACATACTTTATCGTTTTGATTTTCTTTTGTAATTTCTTCAACAGGACGATGAAAAGAGTAATCTGTATAAGAATTGTCTTTAGTTTGTTTTATTGCATCTTCAAGAACACTGTTACTTTCTTCTGATTTATCTAGAGAAACAGCTATGTCCTCAACGATACATGTTGTACCGCCGGCGAGGGCTGAAAGAGTGTTTTGTTTGAAGGCTTCGGCTGAAAATTCACCTTTGCCGTCTGCCGCAAGATTTGTGTATAAATCAACGCCACCGGGAAGAATATACAGCCCCTCCGCATCAATGATTTCAGCATCTTCACGGGGTAAACCTTCACCTATGGCGATAATAAGCCCATCTTCTATGAGGACTTCAGCTTTTGTTGATTTATCATGCTCAACAACTGTTCCGTTTATAATAATTTTTTTCATTTCAATTCAGTCCAATAGTATTTATTTTGTTACATGATGGCGAAAATTTGAAAAACCAAAACGGTGAATAAAATTTTCGAGTATATTTAAATTTTTACAACTTGTAAAGATTAGCAGTTTTTATTAAAGGCTTCAAGCTATGTGAAAAAAAACACAATTTGCCAATTTTATATACACTCGACTAAAATAAATGAAGTTACAGAAATGATATCTTAGCGTATATAGTATACCGAGAAGCGATAATCGTCATGATTATTTACATTCTGTCGCAAAAAACGCTCTCTAAAAAATTCTCCATAGCCTCATCCATAAACGGAATAGCCTCTTCGAGTGACATTGTTTGAGTGCAAGACTTGCACCATAAAGAAACATCTTGTCAAGAGCGTCCAATAATCATGTGTTCTTGACATTGTGGACAAGAAAGACTTGTCTCGACACTTTTTTTCATACCGAAAAGCGGAAAATACATTGTAAATACCTATATAATCTTATTACAAAAATCAGAAGTTCTGCTTTGTGGGTTATTGAGAAGTACAGACGGCGCGCCTTGCTCGATAATCACCCCTTGTTCCATAAAAAGAATTTCAGTAGCAAGGTTACGAGCAAAGTCCATCTGGTGGGTAGCCATAATCATGGGCATACCTTGCTTTGCCAAATCTCTGATAACTGCTAAAACTTCGCCAACAAGTTCAGGATCTAGCGCAGAAGTTGGTTCATCAAGAAGAAGCATTTTAGGGTCCATTGCAAGAGCGCGTGCGATAGCAACACGCTGTTTTTGTCCACCTGAAAGCTGTGCGGGATAGAGCCCGGCTCTGTTACCAAGACCAACTCTATCAAGTTCTGCACGAGCTCTTTTGTCTGCATCTCTTTTTGAAAATTTCTTCACTTTCTTTAGCGCAAGCGAAACATTGTCGAGCACATTGAGGTGATCGAAAAGATTAAAATCTTGAAAAATCATACCTACATTTTGGCGTAAGGCGCAAGAATCTGCGCTGTTGTGAAAGTCAATCTTTTTGTTTTCGAAATAGAGTTCGCCTTCATCGGGAACAATAAGCAAGTTCATGCATTGTAAAAGAGTGCTCTTTCCGCCCCCTGAAGGTCCTATAAGAACTTTTATGTCACCGACATTCATTGAAACGCTCAAGTTATTTAAAATAAGTCTTTTGCCTAAAGTCTTTGAAATATTGTTTAAAGTTAATAAATTCATGAATTATTCTATGTTGGTTGAATTGTTCCGACGATATGAACTTTGCGTTCAAGAGCGCGTAAAAGTGAAATGCCTATAACAGTAATTACAAGATAAATCGCACCTGCCATAATATACAGTGCGAGATGTTCGTATGTTCTTGATGCCACAAAGTGAGTTCTTGCCATGATTTCCGGAGTACCGAGAACAAAACACAAAGCCGAATCTTTTAAAAGTATTGCGTATTCGTTTGACCATGCAGGAATTGAAATACGTAAAGCTTGTGGAAGAACAACCGATTGAATGGCTTGCCCTTGAGTCATTCCAAGTGCTTTAGCTGCCTTCGTCTGACCGATTGAAAGAGACTTTATGCTTCCCCTAAAAATTTGTGATTGATACGCAGCGGAAGTAAGTCCTAAAACTGTACATGAAGCACCGATTGTGCCAATATTAATACCAAAAAACTCAAAAATTCCAAAATAAAATAAAAAGAGCAGTATCAAAATTGGTACGCCTCTGAAAAACCAGACATATACCCCGATAAGCCACGCCACAGGTTTTGGCGCATACACTTGCCCAAGCGCTAAGGGAATACCAATAAGAAAACCGATAGCCAATGATGCAAGCACCAAGACAATTGTCACACCGGAGCCCTGTAAAACATAGGGCAGTGCGTTATAAAGAACAGTAAAAATTTCCATAATATTTATAGTTGTGGGGCTTTAGAAAAAAATTACTAAAACCCCACTATACAGATTATTCTGATTCTGCAAGGTGAATTTGTTGTAATTCTTCCCAGTATGGGTCAGCCATCAATCTTTCATAGCCTTCGTTGATCATTTCAAGAAGAGCTGTATCTTCTTTACGAACAGCAACGCCGAAGCTGTCGTCTTGAATGAATGCACCAAAAATTTCAACCTCTTTGCCTTTTGAAATAGCGTCGGTCGCTGGGAAATAGTCAAGTGCTACAGCATCAATTCTGCCGTTAAGCAAATCTTCTACAGCAAGTGGTGAAGAATCATAGAAACGAAGTTCATAGGCATAGCCTTCTTCTTCAATCATCGTTTCAAGAAAGTCGTGTTCGCTTGTGCCGCGTTGTACACCAAGTTGAATAGGTTCAGCATACACACGTTCAACAGTTAAGTCAGTACCCGCTCTGCCAATCATAACTTTTTCAAATTGAAAGTAAGGAGTAGAGAAATTTACTTGCTCTTGACGTTCGGGAGTGATGCTCATACCTGAAGCGATCATATCGATTTTATCAGAAAGTAAAGCAGGGATAATGCCGTCCCAATCCATTGGTTGGTGGGTCACTTCAAAACCCATTTCTTCAGCAATCCAGTTCATGGCGTCAACATCAAAACCGGCAGGGTTGCCGGATTCGTCAACATAGCCAAAAGGAGGGTAGTTGGCATCAATTCCGTTTACATAGCTTTCAGCATTGGCAACAGAGCCAAAACCAAGCACCATAGCACAAAGCAAAGCAATTGTTTTCATTTTCATACATAACCTCATAAAATTTAATTTCCATCGATTCAACGACACAATTAATCTAACAGTCATTTATAAAATATGCAAGAAAGAAATAAACACAAAAAAAAAGCCACCCCAAAAGGAGTGGCTTTAGTGTTATGCAATCAATTCATTAAGAATTAGAACATGTAACGGAAACCAACAGTTGCGCGGAATACGTTTTGGCCATCGTTAACCATAACGCGATTTCCTGATAAATCATAAGTGGTGTTCCAACGATTAGCAAAATCTGTGATCATGTAGTTGAACTCAACAGCAGCTTGAAGATCTTTGTAGATTTCATATGTTGAGTATACAGCGATTTCCCAGAAGCTATCTTCGTTTGTGAGGTAGTTAGGATCAAAGAAAGTCATAGCTGAATAGTAGTCGTTAGTACCGGCTACGTATTTAACATGTCCACCCATTGTCATAGCTTCAGTTGGTTGGAAGCCTGTGTAAGAAAGACCGAGTGCCCATGTGCCTGATGCTGAGTAAACACCGGCGTTAGGAGCTATACCGTGCATGCTTTGATCGAAGAATGCGTTGGTAACAGTTGGAGCCCAACCGCCTGAAAGTTGTGCAATACGGTTGTAGTCGATGATTGGAGAATAAGGATCGCCAAGAGAGTAGCCTTCAAAATCGTCACCTGTTGAGTACCAACCGAAGAGAGCTGGAACGCCGTACATGCCACCGTTGTATGCCAATTTAGCATCAAGTAACCAACCGGCTGAATCACGTCCTGCAACACCAGCGACATCGCTAGATGAACCGTATGTGAAACCAAGAGCGATTGAGAAAGGATCAAATGCAGTAATTGCTGATGTGAAACCTAACCACCAGTTACTTTCGCCTGTAAGAGCAGCTGTATTGAAAGCGTGAGGTACAGATGCTGCATAGTTAGAAGAAGGAGTTGAGTAGGTAGCATAGAGAGAAGCAGCTGTTGCATCTGTAGCCATTCCGTAAGCAAACCAAGGAGTGATGCTGAATGCATCCATGGTTACAGGAAGAGTTACAGCAAGAACGTCTAAGCCAGATGAAGTATTGTAGTTACCGGCTGTATCGTCTACAGGACGAAGCCAGTGAGCTGTAAGGCTAACCATATCGTTGAAAGGAGCGATTACGCTAACGCCGGCTACGAAATCATCAAGAACTGATGAACCTAAAACGGTTGGCAATGCAACAGCTTGAAGACCCATGCGAACCATAACGTCTGTGCTTGGAACATACCAATCAACATAAGCTAATTTCAAGTCGATAGGAAGAGCTCCGCCGCCTACGCCAAATGGAGATTCACCCCAAATGTTTCTTGCAGGCATACGTAAACGCATGTGAGCTGAAAGGTTTTCTGAATTGCTGAAAGAAAGATCCATTTCTATACGTTGACGAACGCTGAAATCGCTTCCTGTGTCACCCCATAAAAGAAGTCCGTTAGAACCTGTAGGGTTATTTGTGTAAGCGCCTGTCATAACATACTTACCGCTAACATTGATTTCAGCGGAAGCTTCTGCAGTTGCAGCTGTTGCGCCCATGAAAAGGCCTGCTGCTAACATAAGAGTAATAATACGTTTCATAATACTTTCCCTTTGTATTAAATTGTTTGTAGTTTATTGCTATTTTCTTTGTTCGGTATAATACAAGATTTGTTCTTGTAATTTACCTCGCTTTAGCCTATAACTTATAAAAGAATAAGTCTCAAAGATATAGCCGTCAACCCTTATTGTCAAAAAAATGTGACAATGTGATTTCTATATGTTCTAATTTTTATACTAATGCAAGAGATATTTACATTTTGTTACAATAAACATATTTTGTTACAGTTTATTTTTTACCCTTTTTAGAGGTATGATAGTTTATATTTGGCTTTCTAACAGGAATAAATGGTGATACAAAAATTTTTACGAACAAAATAAAAATATTCAAAATAAATTTTTATGTACTAAAGAAATGTACATAATAAAAAAATAGAAATAACTCTCACCGCCACAGTATTATTAAAAGAAAAAACCACTTAGTTATCAGCGGTGGTAATAAAAAGTTTGGCAAGGAATGGGGGAGAGCTCGAGAGGGGGAAA
>CAYJPB010000045.1:0-4406 GCA_964371955.1 uncultured Desulfovibrionaceae bacterium
TTTTTGAAGCAACTTCACGCACCATTTGTGCGCCCATGTTTTCAAATTTATCTTCCAGTTCAATTTCTTTTGCAACTGAAACACCGTCTTTTGTGATAACTGGCGCGCCGTATGATTTTTCGATAACAACGTTACGCCCTTTTGGACCGAGTGTTACTTTCACAGCATTGGCAAGTTTATCAACACCTGCAGAAAGTTTTTCACGAGCTTTTACATCAAATAAAATTTCTTTTGAAGCCATTTCTATATTCTCCGAAAATTTGTATTTTTGTTAATATTTATAAATTATTGCATTTATGGTTGAATAAACAAATAGGAAAAATTAACTTTCCACTATTTGTTTGTTTTAGTCAATAATTGCAAGAATGTCGTCTTCACGCATAATCAAATGTTCAACGCCTTCAACTTTAATTTCAGTTCCGGCATATTTGCTGAACAATACGTTATCGCCTTCTTTTACTTCAAGCGCAACACGTTTACCTTTGTCATCAGCTTTACCTGCACCAACGGCAACAACTTGACCACGAGACGGTTTTTCTTTAGCAGTGTCAGGGATATAAAGCCCGCCGGCTGTCTTCTCTTCAACTTCAAGGCGTTTCACAAGCACGCGATCGTTTAAGGGTTTAAACTTCATGAATTTTCCTCCAAAATAAACTGATTTTTTTTATTTAGAATTTTCCCAAACAAGAATATAATACCTATTTTTAGTTTGAAAAGTCCTATAAGCAAATTTTTTTTATTATTTAATATTTTTGCAATCTACTGAAATACACATTCATTACATACAAATCTTCACAAGGATTAATCCTTTATCGGATAATCAATTCTTACAGCGCAAGCCTTGTACTCAGCAGTATCTGAGATAGGATCAAGAGCTGTATTTGTGATCCAGTTTGCATTGTTTTCATAGAAGTGGAAAGCCATCCAGATAAGTCCTTTAGGAACCTCATCAGTGATTCGGGCACGCAATTTAATACTACCCCTGCGTGAACTGAGTTGTATCATATCGCCATCATTGAAACCGTATTCTTTTGCATCTTCAAATGACACATCTGCAGTCTCTTCGGGGCACATAGTTTCCAAACCAATTGCATTTTTTGTTTGTGAGCGGCTGTTATAGTGATAAAGCCTTCTGCCTGTACTCAAAACAAATGGGTATTCTTCATCGGGCACTTCTGCAGGGCCTTTCCAATCAACAGCTTGAAGAGGAGCTTTTGGAAGTTTGAAGCGCATTTTTTCGCCATTTACTTCATACTCTTTATGCAGATATTCTGTACCGAGATGGTTTTCGTCAGGTACAGGCCATTGCAGACCGCTATTCTCTATTCTTTCATAGGTAATACCTTTCACAATTGGACTTTGCGGTGCAAGTTCATTTTCCCAAATTTCTTGTGCGCTGTCTGATTCCCATTCAACGCCCATACGTTTAGCAATTTCTTTATATATCTTCCAGTTTTCCATAGCAATGCCCGGAGCGTCAGACACTTTACGAACACGTTGCACACGTCTTTCTGTATTTGTGTATGTTCCTTCTTGCTCACTCCAAGCGGCGGCAGGGAAAATAACATCGGCAAATTGCGTTGTTTTTGTAGGGAAAATTTCGTTACATACAAGAAACTCAGCTGAGTCTAAGCAATCTAAAACGTGCTTCATATCAGGTTCGGTTGTGGCTAAATCTTCACCTAAGATATAGAATGCACGTATTTTTCCACTCTTGAGTGATTCCACCATTTGCGGAAGACGCATTCCGTCCTTATCGGGTAGAGAGTCAACATTCCATGCTTTTTGGAATTTATCACGCACGAATGGATCTGTAACATACTGATACCCCGGAAACACGTTCGGAAGAGCACCGGAATCGCACGCACCTTGAACATTATTTTGTCCGCGTAAAGGATCTATTCCACCACCGGAAACACCTATATTTCCAAGCAAAAGTTGTAAATTGGTGCAACTATATACATTGTGCACTCCGGAAGTGTGTTCTGTTATCCCCAGTGTATACATAAGCACAGATGGGCTTGATTCTGCCAAAAGCCTTGCAAGTTCTCTTATTTGCTCAGAAGAAACTCCTGTAATTCCTTCTACTTTTTCAGGAGGATATGCAAGAACTTTTTCTTTAAGTTCTTCAAAACCGTCTGTCCATTGTTCTACATATTTTTTATCATACAAATCTTCGGTAATAAGCACATACATAAGCGCATTGAGTAGGGCAATATCGGCCCCAACTTTAATTGGAATATGCATATCTGCCCATTTTGCAAGTCTTGATGTTCGAGGATCGATAACAACAAGTTTAGCACCTGAGTCAATCGCTTCACGAACGAATGTTGCAACAACCGGGTGTGCCTCCGTCATATTTGTACCGATAGCAAGAATTAGTTTCGCATTTTTTACATCTGCAATATTATTAGACATAGCACCTGAACCAAGCATTGTCGTCAGACCGGCGACAGTTGGCGCATGTCAGGTTCGGGCGCAGTGATCGATATTGTTCGTTCCTATCACTGATCTGAAAAGCTTTTGCATATTGTAAGAATCTTCATTAACAGTACGCGCACAACTTAATCCGGCAATTGCATCCGGCCCGGATTCTTCTTTTATTTGCATAAATTTGGAAGCAACCAAGTCAAGCGCTTCATCCCAACTTGCTTCACGAAATTCGCCATTTTCCTTAATTAATGGAGTGGTAAGGCGATTTTCTGAATAGATAAAGTCAAAACCGAAGCGTCCTTTCACACATAAACGCCCTTTGTTTGGAACAACATTCTCATCTGCTGTGACTTTCACAATTTTCTTGTCTTTCACATGTAATTGCAGCTGGCAACCTGTTCCGCAGTAAGGGCAAGTAGTTTGCACTTTTTCGACTTTCTTTAAATCTTTTTCAATAGCTTTCTTATCAAAAAGTGCCCCTACAGGACATACTTCAAGGCATTGTCCGCATTGTGTACATTTATCAAAGTCTACAGATGGATGCCATGTTTTTTCATACGGTTGGAAAGAAATTGCTTCTTGTCCAACTTTTTTACATACATCTATACATCTTCCACAACGTACACATCTGCTATAATCTCTCACGATAAAAGGAGATCTATCATCAACAACAGGTGTCTTAAATGATAAAGGTGTATCTTTGACGGGAACCTTATTTTTAGTCACCAAGCTTTGTAAAAGGCATGCACCTTTAGACGGGCAAGCATATTCATGCCAAGGTAAATTTCTTGCATCCATGTGCCCGGCCGCAACTTTTTCCTCCGGCAATGAAGCGGAGAAGCAGTTGTGCGCACCGGATGAAAACATTCTTTCAACATTTTTTGCCCTCATTTTTGAAGCGGCTTCCGATTCAGTTGAAATATTTAATCCCTCTGATGCAAGTGTTGAGCATGTAAAAAGAAATTTATTATTGTCGAGATTTTCTGCAATGCAAATACCACATTTCTCATTACATGGATTAGGGTTTGCCCTACACAAAGAAGGAAGCTCTACACCGGCTTCAAGTGCCGCAGAAAGCACAGTTTGATTTTCTTTATAAGGCACAGTTATGCTATTTATAAGCATGTGCGACATGTGTATCTCCTTATTGTATGTACTACAGACGTATTATTATCTGCAGTGAGTTTGTGTATAAAATTAAATAATCAACCCCACCATTTTACACTATGATGTTTTTATTTGATAAAAACAATTGAAAAAAGGTGGGGATAATTTCATACTTACATAGATGCTTTAAGTTTTAAATTGTCTTCAGGAGTTCCCATCTTATCGGATGGAACTTCTTCAATGCTGGCAAAGTTCTTTGCGCCTAACATGAATATCCATGTAGTAATAATGAATGGCCATGTAAGAGGAGGCATGCCAATTGGAGCTAAGAAAGAAGTGATTGATGCTTGCGCAATAGCACCCACTACAATACAGAATATTGTGTAGATGGTTGTCTTCCAATTGAGGAAGTAGAACAAACCACCGACAGCTATTCCGCATAATACTGAATTATAGCCGTACAAACCAAGCTGCACAGGTGTTGTAGGTGATTGTAATAAATAACCCGTCAATAAACCGATGAACGAACCAAGTATGGCAAAAATTGCAGAAATTCTTGAGTTTATTGCAATGGCTACAACAAAGATTATACCGGTAATAACGTTATCATTAAACATTACTTCGCCAATACCCTTTGTGATTCCATCAATCAAAACTTCAGGTGTAAGTGCAGCAGCGGTGAGAACAGCGTGCGGGTCAGGAATTGAAACTCCCAATAGAGCGCCGGCCTCAATCCAGCCAAATTGTGAAGTACCAAATATCATAATCCACGTTGACAAAACAAAAGGCGCTGTCAAAGCAGGTACTCCCCAAGTTGAAAAAATTGTGATAAATGCACTCATAAATACAGAACTGAGTGCAGCCGA
>CAYJPB010000045.1:4416-16270 GCA_964371955.1 uncultured Desulfovibrionaceae bacterium
CAACATAAATTGCCAATTCCGGACCGTTAGCAAGATAGAAAGGAAGCGCCACACCAACAAGTGCACCATTGAAGCCAAATAAACCGGCTTTGACAAGACCCTTGTCTACACCTAAAAGCATGGCAACCAATGTTGATACTGCTGTTCCTAAAACGGCATATATACCCATTTCGATGGAATTATAGAATATACCAACAAAAAAAAGTAAACCGGTTATAGGGTTATTTTGGAACATAACTTGTCCACAACCACGCAAACATGAATCTACATACGATAAAAGAGGATTGTCATTTATTTGTTTCATAGAGTCTCCATTGTTCTTATAGAAGATGCTACAATAGACAGACAAATCAATTAAATTGATCAATTTATTGTAGATAAAAAAATTCTGGTGTGCAATCTATATGAAAGCAAAATGTAAGCACTTTGAAATGTGTACTTAATGCATTCAATGAAACACCTCACCTAACACTTTTCAATATTTAATATCTATAACAAAGTAACAAGGTAATGTTATTACTATTATTTTCAAATGTTATGCCAATAGACCCTTTCAAAGCATAATGCTAAAAAAGTTTAATTAGACATGAAAAAATGGGAAGGTTTTAACTAATGAAAGAGATGTAAAAATTAAAACTTCATTACAAGAAAAAGAAGTTTTTAATGGCTTATCATCCAAGGACGCCCTGACGGAAACATTTTACTTCCATCTGCAGTATATAGTGTTCTATTTTTCTTTTCACCACTACTGCAACAAGAACAACCGGCGGGATGCTTTTTTTCTGCTCTTTCGTCTTTTGTGGAGAATTTTGGTTCATGTTGTGATTTTTCGTTTCTATAATGCGCATCCCTCACGTGTGCTGAAAGACTAGTGATGTTAGGCGCATACAAAATAGCACGACTTGCCTGACTGTTACAATCCGGACATACGTAGGGCAAGTCAGATTCAGACATAGGGCGCAGAGCCGAAACAGGACCGCATTCAGGGCATAAATAATCGTAAACGGGCATACCAAATCTCCTAAATTTTATATGAGGTGGTGCCAAAAACCTGTTTTGACACCACCATGAAGAGCGATTAACTATTTGTTAGGTGCTAGTGGAACATCAATAGAACCGTCAAGATACTTCACAGGGCCTGATTCACAAGGCATCAAGTCATGATCGAAGATATCTGTTGGGAGCCAGAGAGTTGCACATGCGTTAGGCACGTCAACAACACCTGAGATGTGACCTTGCACAGGAGCTGTACCAAGAATTGCATAACCTTGCGCTCTTGTGTAACCGAATTTTGTTAAGTATTCGATTGCGTTGAGGCAAGCTTGACGATATGCAATATGCACGTCTAAGTAGTATTGTTTACCTTGTTCATCAACGGAGATACCTTCGAAGATCAAGAAATCGTCATACTTAGGAACGATTGGTGATGGTCTGAACATTGGGTTTACTACACCGTATTTAGCCATACCGTCTTTGATGAGGTTTACACGAATGTGCAACCAACCGGGCATTTCAATAGCACCACAGAAAGTGATTTCGCCATCACCTTGTGAGAAGTGCAAATCGCCCATAGAGAGGCCAGCGCCGTCTACGTATACAGGGAAGTAGATTTTTGAACCGCGTGATAAGTCTTTAATGTCACAGTTTCCGCCGTGTTCACGTGGTGGAACTGTACGTGCAGCTTCAGCTGCAGCTTTATCTCTTGCATCGCCTTTCAATTGTCCCATGTGAGCTGTTGGACCACCATCAGGAAGGTTTGCCAATCCGGGAACTCTACCCGGATCGGTGTCAAACAATGCTTTTTCACGTGTGTTCCACATATCAAGCATTTTCTTGTCTGGCAAGCAACCAATCAAACCGGGGTGAATAAGACCGGCATAACGAACACCGGGGATATGGCGTGACTTTGTAAACATACCTTCAAAATCCCAGATTGATTTTTGTGCTTCTGGGAAATGGTCGGTAAGGAAGCCACCACCGTTGAATTTTGAGAAGAAGCCGTTAAAGCCCCAAAGATGTTGATCTGATGCGCCGATATCAAGAATATCAACTACAAGCAAATCACCGGGTTTTGCACCCTTTACACCGATTGGCCCTGACAAGAAGTGAACTTGTGATAAGTCAACGTCTCTTACGTCAGCAGCATCGTCATCATTTTTGATTTGTCCACCTGTCCAGTCGAAACATTCGACACGGAAGTCGTCACCGGGTTCTACCCAACATGCCATTGGGATGTCCGGGTGCCATCTGTTGTGAACTTTATCATTGTTATAAGGCGAGTCATTCAAATCTACTTTAATTAATGTATCTGGCATAATTGTCTCCACATGTTAAAGAATTGATTATAAAAAAAACCAATAAACCTACTAAACACATAAGGCCGTACATCTTGTGCACAAAAAAGACAAATTAAGGCAATCATGAAAGCTTTCTTGAGAGTAGTTAGACATTTACTCTTGATAGTCACATTAGCAAAAGGATTAATTATTGTCAAGTAAAAATCCTTGTTTAAGAATTTATTTCACGGCAAAATATGTATCTGTTTGTCTTATAACAACAAATTGCTTTTGTTGTTATATCAACTGTTTATTCTTTGATATTTTACGAATAGAGATTTTATTTTTTTATTATTTATAAATTTGCAAACAATTCTTATATCTTCCAAAACATATCAAATTTTTTATATTTTTTTCACTATTTTTTTCTTGACAAATGTAAATATGTTTCTTATTTTAAATTTGCGAAACATTCTCATATTTACTTTCTTTAGAAAAGCTTTCACTAAAAGTAGTTAGACATTTTTTTTGAGCTTTATTGGTTTTATTTGTGCCTCACGCTTTTTTATTTTATAAACGGAGTGACTATGAATCAATATTCTACAATTCAAAGAAGAAAATTACTAGAATTTTTCAAGGAAAATTCACATTGTTCATTTTCTGTGAAACAAATTTTTGCTGATATCGGCTCTTCTGATATCAGCATAAGTTCGATTTACCGAAATATTTCCGCTTTAGAAAGCGAAGGTTTAATTCAAAGGGTACACTCCTCTAACAAACGTGATGCGTTTTATCAATACTTTGACCCTTCTGCATGTGCAGGAATTATTCATCTTATTTGCGAGAAATGTGCAAAAGCGTATCATTTGGACTGTAAAATTTCAAACTTATTGGAAAATGAAAGCATAGATAGCCTTGGTTTTGTAATCAATATGCAAAAAACTGTCATTTATGGCTTGTGCAAGTCTTGTGCTTAAAATATCTAAAATTATAATGTATCCTATAAATTTTCCTCTTTTTATAACCTTTAAATTTTCTTGGAGTGATTAATGCTTAAAGCTTCTAAATTTATCTTTTCCTTTATTCTTTCCTTATCTTTTCTTTGCGTATTTTCATCTTCACTCATACATGCTCAACAACATGAAGAAAACAATAAAATATCTATAATTGCAAGCACTTTCCCTATCTACGACTGGCTAACGCAAATAATCGGCGATGACGAAAGCCCATTTGAACTGGAACTTTTAGTGGATACCGGTGTTGATTTTCATAGCTATGAACCGACTACCTCAGATATTGCAAATGTTATTAATGCTGATATTTTTGTGTATAACGGTGGCGATTCAGACCTTTGGGTCTTGGATATCCTTGAACTTGAAGAAGCTGAAAATGTTCACTCCATAAGCATGATGAATATTTTGGAAGACAATTTACTCTTAGAGGAAATTGTTGAAGGCATGCAAGAAGACGCGCATAATCATGTTCATCATGACGAACATGCACATCATAATAATCACGAAGAAGAACATGTGCATGATGAAAATTGCACACATGACAACAGCGAGGACGATGAGCATATGCACCATGACGAGATGAATCACGTAGAAAGTCATATACATATGCATGGCGACGAAGCTGTTTACGATGAGCATGTTTGGCTTTCATTAACTAATGCAATTATCGCCTGCGAAGCACTTTCAGAAATCATCCAAGAAGTTGACCCACAAAACAGTGAAATATACCAAGAAAACACACAAAGATACATTGATGAATTGCGTGCCTTACACGAAAATTATCTGCATGTTCTTGGCGAAGCGAAATACGATACATTGCTTTTTGCTGACAGATTTCCCTTCAGGTATTTATTGAACGACTATAATCTTTCGTACTTTGCAGCATTTCCCGGTTGTTCAGCAGAAACAGAAGCAAGTTTTGAAACAGTGGCTTTTTTATCTGACAAAATCAATGAATTACAACTGGGTAAAATACTAATCATCGACAACGGCAGTGATAGAATTGCTCAATCAATTATTCAAAATTCAGACAATACCGATGCACAAATACATGCACTCATGTCTCTGCAAGCTATTTCAGCGGAAGATATAGAAAATGGCACAAGCTATATTTCAGAAATGCAAAGGAATTTAGAAATTCTTCAAATAATGCTCAACTAAAAGGAATTTTTAATACTTATGTTATATTCTAAGAAATTGGCAAAAATGAATCAAAAGCAAATAGAGTGTAAAAATCTTTGTGTGGGTTACAGTGGCGTAAGCGTAAAAAGCGATATAAATATTGTAATAAATGAAGGTGATTTTGTATGCGTGGTAGGAGATAACGGCTCGGGCAAAAGCACACTTGTGAAAACTTTATTGGGGCTCATCCGCCCTATTGATGGAAATATTGAATTTTATAATAATTTAAAAAATAAAAATATTGGATACTTACCTCAGCAAACACAAATTCAGAAAGATTTTCCCGCCTATACTTGGGAAGTTGTTCTTTCCGGGCATATCAATAAGCACGGTTTACGCCCCTTTTACACAAAGAAAGAAAAAGAGTTCACAAACAATATATTAAAAAAAGTTGGAATTTTCGACTTAAAAAAGACTTCTTTTAGCAAACTATCAGGCGGTCAACAACAAAAAGTGCTTCTTGCACGCGCGCTTTGTGCTACAAGCGAGCTTATTTTGCTTGATGAACCCACCTCTGCCCTTGACCCAAACGCAACCGAGGAAATGTATCGTCTTATTAAAGAATTGAATGATGAAGGTACTACCGTCATAATGATAACGCATGATATAAAAAATTCCCTCGAGTATTCAGATTATGTGCTTGATTTATCTGAAGGAGTTACATACTTGCCAAAGAATGAGTATCTTGCACGTGCAAAGAGTTGTAATTGTAACCTTTAGTCACACGTGAATCCGAACTATAGCCAAAAATCGATTTAAGATGATGTTGACAGGCATATGATTCGCCCCAATATATGTAGGGCGGGGCCAAAGGGAATAATTCCCTTTGGAAACCCCAATAGTTTCATCTTCAGGGCAACCTTTGTAATATACTAATATTCATAAACTTTATAAGAATTGGCTATAAATCGAATTGGCGTGCCTTTACTCATGACTTTGAAACTTTTTCCAACTCTTAAAATTTGGGGCTGTTTTAGCCGCTGCCACCATAAGTGAAGCTACTGTATAAACTGCTCTTGTTTCCATTTCTTGTTCTAAATATTTCATTTTAACTCTCTATATTATATTGGTAAGTTGTACTAAATACTGTCGCCAGAATATGAATTTTTGCATTATATCAAAGATGATGAATGTGACTTGAAGGAAGTTACTAAATCATAAGTAGCTGAAAAGACACTTGAAACCTTGCACTAACATATTGAAAAGTCAACTTTTACAAAACTATCTAAAATTACATAACTAAAAGTAAACTGCATGCTATTTTATTTATTATAGATTTATCTTACGCTTATGGGGTTTATTTACATGTTTCGTACATTTTAAATGTAATAAGAAAGCTTATGAACACAGCAAACGCCAATGGAGTGAATGCAAGGGCGTAACCGTCCAATACATTATCTTTACCTGCAAAAACAACCAGTTGACCGAAAACAATTTGCATAACAAAAGCAAAAACAGGACCGGCTGAATTAATAATTCCAAAGGCTGTTCCTAAACAATGCGGTGGCAATGATTCTTTTATCAAGGTAAAAATAATCGGAATACTTGTTGAAACTGCAACCATAAGACCTGTAGAACATAAAATAATTACACTACGAGGCAATGAATGTATAGCAAATGTAAGGAGAAGAAATAATAAAAAAATCAAGAGTGAACCATAGCGAAGTATCATTTTTCTAGATTTTAAAACAGAATCTGAAAGTATGGCAATAAGGGGATTAGCTATAAGGGGTATAACTGAGCTTGTTGAAAGAATTAAACCTGTTGTTTCTCTAGAAAAACCTAAGCCTTGCATATAAAATGCCCCCATCCACATAGTAGAAAGAACAAACAGTACACCGATAGTACAAAAACACCAAATAAAGGCAGGTAAAAAGTTTTTATTTTTTAAAATGATAGAAAATATTTCCTTCATGGGCGTTTTTGGCGTTTGAGTATTTTTGGCTTGAACGTTTTCCTTTAAGAAAATATACGTAAGAATTGCCATAATTAAACTCATAACTCCCGAAGCTATCAAAGCAGGGCGCCACCCCCAAAAAGTTGGCGCATAAGCAAGAGGTCCGGATGCCATCAATGAACCAACTGAACCGAAAGAAAGAAGTATGCCCGTTGCTTTACTGTATTGAGAGGCTGAAAAGTGTTCGGCAAGAATTTTCATTGCGGGAACATTTGCCACCAAAGAGAAACCCAATATAAAGCGCGCTGCTAAAGCACTGTTTAGGTTTTGTGAAAACGCAAAAGCAATCACTGCTATTGCTGCGATAAGTTGATAGATTACAAGCGTTTTCTTTCCGCCAATCCTGTCTGTCAAAATGCCTGAAGGTATTTGCGCAATAGCGTAGCCAAGCATTGTAAATGAACCAATCATCCCAAATGTGACGGGAGTAAGGCTTAAATCTCGCATAATATCAATTGATAAGACCGAAGGACTCGCTCTATGAAAATAGCTTAACGCATAGATAAAGCATGAAAGAGCAAGAATAATAATTGGGGTTTTTGTTTTTAATTTTTCCACAAATTCTCCCTTTTGCTGAGACTTTTACACGATTTTCAGAGTGATTTAAATAAATCGAGCCTAGTATCCGCATGAAAGTCAAGTCTTAGGTTGAAGGAGAACGTGTGGCTCAAACGACATCCTAATTTGTTCTCAAACTAATTCTTTATTGAATAGTGACAGTGAATATATTCGGCTGGGGCGCGCCAAAGAGAATTATTCCCTCGGGGGTAATATCCGTGAGGAGAATCCTCTTGGAAATCTTATTCGCTTTCATGACTAAGTAAAGTTTATACCAAATTGATATTCCTACTGTTATTTAATATGATATGCTGTTCTTCAAGGGTCTACATGAAACCATAAATGTAGTTTGGTGCAGTGCGCGACTGTGGGGTGTGCTGATTACTGTCGCCTGCCACAGCGCTTGCCATTTTGTACAAACAATTAATTGTAATTTGTTTCTCAGCTTCGGATAAATTTGAAAATAATATCTCTGACCATTTATTCAGTGCCGCTTCAAAGTGCGGTTTCAATGCCTTACCTGTTTCTGTCAGGAAAACTTGTTTATGCCTGTTACTGTGGCTACTTTCAGCTCTATAAATAAATTTCTTTGCTTCCAAAGATCTTAACGCTCTACTTGTTGCGGCTTTATCGATTTTTGTGGCTTTTGATAATTCATCTTGCAAAATACCATCGCCATAGAAAAGCAAACCTACAAGATAGGGAACTTCAGATGCGTTTACATTGTGTTGATTTAGTTCATCATTTACAAAAATTTGAAATTTTCTGTATATTGTTGAAATTTGAGTGAAATAAAACTCTCCTACAAAATTCATATTTTCTCCTAGCATTAAGTTATAAAAAAAAGCTATTTTGTAAATGTATTATTATGAGTAATTTGTAAAATCAAATCAGATTATCAAGAGAGAAACCTCTGCATAGAACAACTATACAGAGGTTTCTGTTCCAGATATATAATTCTAATTATTTGCTATTAAGTTCTCTTTCTTGTGGGAACATAGGAAGATAACGATATGCAAATGAAAGAATGATAGCACCATAGGCAAGCACGAGGAAGCAAGCACCCCACTCTACCCAGTTAGGCATGTAGACACGCCAAGAGTCAAATGGCATTACAGGGGCAGCCAAACCTTGTACTGTCAAGACGTACCTGTTGATTGTAACGCCCACACATGCAGCGATGAAGAGGGAATAGTACATCACAGGATTTTGTCTGAACTTAGGCATAAGCAATAACACTGCCGGAATAATCGCAAGCGCGTGTTCAAGCCAGAAGAGCCATGCACCGTAAACTGTGCCGTAGAACATTTGATCGAATGTCAAACCTTCACGCGGAAGTAAACCGGAAGCCCATGCAACACTGTCAATACATTTGAAAATTGCATAGATAAGGAGCATTGTTCCGCCCACTTTGCCAAGCAATTGCTTCACATCCCAAGAAACAAGTTTTTTCTTGGTAATTTTTTCAAATACTGTTGCGATCAATGTGGTGAACATTGGACCTACACTGATGGCGGACATAATGAAAAGGAAAAATGTCCAAGGCCAAATGAAGAAGCCTTCACGGTAGACATAAGGTCTGCCCAACAATACGCCGTACATACCGCCCAAAGAACCTTGGTGGAATGTTGACAAGAACGCACCGATACCGGCAAACAATGGCATGAAAACATGGAAGTTATGTGCCAAAGCGGCAACAAATTTGTTCTTCATAAATTGGCGGTTTTCAAGTGTAAGCGGTGTTGATTCGATAATAAGAACAATACAATAACATGTGATACAGAAAATAACTTCTGTTAACATGGAGTGTACGTTCGGATACCAATAACCAAACCATGCACGAATGGGTTGCCCAATATCAAGCACTAAAACAAGCATAGCGCCGGAATAGCATAAAAAGCCCACAACAACAGCAAGGTTTACGATATTTTTTAACTCATCAATATTGAGGATATAGCGCAAGAGTGAGGTGAAAAACGCACCGGCACCAAGAGCAATAACCGCAAGATCGAAAGTAATCCACAGACCAAATCCGAAATAGTCGTCAAGCCCTGTCACACCAAGCCCATTTGCCAAAGTAACAAATGCGGCGTAAGCACCCCACAAAAGCACAATAGCAAGAGCCAGTATCCAAAGAGAGAACTGTGTAAATGAGCAACGCTCACACCCTTCCGGAAAGAAATCAGCATCAATTGGTTTATGATAATTAGCCATGTTTTAACCTCTTAATGTCCTGAACCGCTGAGTCTGCCAAGAGGCTCGCCGGTTTGTTCGTTTGCAAGATAGTTATCGCCAAGGCGACGTACCCATTCACGCTCTGATGTGTAATACACTTGCGGATCGGTTCCCAAGCGTTCGAGCAATCTGAAAGCGTTTTCAGAATGTGACAATTCATACACTTTATGACTTGGATCTAACAAGTCACCGAAAGTAATGGCATTGTTCGGACATGCTTGCGTACAAGATGTTACGTAATCGCCATCACGTAGTTTGTATGGATCACGTCCTTCAACTCTTGCCAAGTCTTTTGCTGCCATCCAACGGTGGTGACAGAAAGTACATTTTTCAACAACACCGCGTGGGCGTGTGGAAACGTCAGGAGTGAGCACAGCGCTCAAATCGCCTTCCCATTTAGGATCGAACCAGTTAAAGTAACGGGCATGGTATGGGCATGAAGCCATACAATAACGACAGCCGATACAGCGTGGTGTTACTTGACTTACAATGCCGCCTTCTTCACGTTTATCTGTGGCAATAACTGGGCACACAGAAACACAAGAAGGATTTCCGCATTGCATGCAAGGGCGCGGTAAATACGCGACTTCATGATCCGGAAATGTTTTACCGTTAGTGAGTCTATACACAAGCATCCATGTCATTGAACGGAGCTTGTTACTGGCATCAATTTCAGGAGCAAGGTTATTTTCTGCCTGACAAGAAACCATGCAAGCGCCACAGCCCGTGCATTTGTCAAGGTCAATCACCATACCCCATTTTATGTTAAATTCTCCAACAGCCATAATATTCCCCTATATCTTTTGGACGTTTACGTACATGGGTGAGAACACAGCAGCATTTGTTGCAGCTTCACGCATAACGCCGGTAAGATTGATAACATTGTCGCCTTTGTTTTGACTGAAAGCATCAAAGGCAGTATGTCCAAGACCGTAAGGAAGGAGTATCGTGTCTAATAGTACACCTTCATACAAGGCAATTTCGGCAGTAACCATACCGTAATCGTTGCTCAATTGTACAGTCTGCCCTTCACGCAAGCCAAGCTTATTCGCAGTTGCCGCATTCATCTGCGCAACCATTGTTGTGCCGACAAGTTGATCGTTTGTGATAAGCTTTGTTGAGAAAGGCGGAATACCTGTTGTGGGAGTTCCAAAACCGATAACTTTTTGAATACAAACGGCATAACCTTCTGTTGGTTGTGTGATACCGTTTTTAATCATTTCTGCGTTGAAATAGAATGATGACAACGAATCAACATTATTATTTGAAATGAATGATTTTCCATCAAGCAAGTCGTCAACATCAAGATTCATGTGCTGTGCTTTTGCAGTCACAAGTTCAGCACTGTTTGAAACAGGGAATTCAATTCCTGCATTTTGTGCAACGGCAAACAATATATCGGCGGCGGCTCTGGCTTCGTAAGGAGGCTCTACAGCAGGTTGCCCAACTGCATAGTTCACAAAACCGCTTCCGTATGGAGTATAAACATCGTCAAAGCGTTCAAAATCCATAGCAAGCGGAAGAACCAAGGCTGCTTTAGAGCTTGTTTCATCCATAAATGATGCTAAAGAAACAACATATTCGGATTTGTCTATCAACTCGCTTATCATTGCATTTTTAGGCAATGAATACACAGGGTTTGATTCGTGGAAAATCATAAGCTTAGGCGCTTCTTTTGAACCGTCGGCAACACTTTGTGCAAAACCGATAAAGTCACGCTTAAGAAGATCTAAGTATTGCGTGCTTGTTTCAAAAATTGCTCTGGCAACAGGCAGATCGACAACTAAGCCGGCATTGTTTCCAAATGCTCTTTTAAGCAAGAGGTTACAAGCTATTCCGGCCATAATCGGTAATACACCAACGCTACCGCATGTTTCGCCACCAACAATAACAAGCGGATTTTTCGCTTCTGTCAATGCCGTAACCGCATCAATCAACTTTTGTGCAGGAACGCCTGTAAGGCTTTCCACATATTCAGGTGTGTAATCTGCTGTAAGGCCTGCAAAGTCACTATAGCCCACAAAGAATGAAGCGGCACCGTTTCTTATAATAAGATGTGCAATACCAAGAGCAATAATGAGTTCGGAATTCATAGCGCAAGGCAAGTAATAGTCAGCGCAAGCGGCTGTATTTGTTTGCGCAGGGCCCGCATAGGCAAGATGAAGCATTTTTTCGCCGTTTGTTGGGCGTTTTTTTGCATAATCTTTACGGTTGTATACGACAGTACCCCAGTTTTCGAGGTAGTTAGCGCCAATTGCAAAGATGAAGTCAGCTTCTTCAATATTGTAACCAATTCTACCCTTTCCGCCCATTTTTTCCCATGCTTGCTGAGCAATTTGCTCTTCACTCGGCATAAGGTAAAAATCAGAAGAATTGAGTCTGTTCATTAATGAAGAGAACACATCCATCAAGCTACCGGTGTTATCACTGGAAACTGCGGCAATTGAAGATCCGGCATTAGTAACCTTATCATTCAATATTTGCATGGCCTCTTCCCACGAAATAGGTACATAAGCATTATCGGCCGAACGTTGCAAAGGCTTTTTCACTCTGCTTGGAGCAACTGCCAATTGTGCTTCTGTAGCCGCCAATGCAGTAATACCGCCTTGGCTCAAGATATTATCGGGGTTTGG